>NZ_BAAAPO010000087.1:0-1263 GCF_039531185.1 Nostocoides veronense | reverse complement strand
GCCCAGCGTATGCGGCGGCGTTGGTTCTCGGTGTTGCGGAAGCCGAAGGCGTTGCGTCCTTGGTGCTTGGCGAGCCGGTTGTAGCCCTCGGAGCGGGCGTTGGAGTAGCCGGTGAGCAGGCCGGCCTCGATCGCGGGCCACCAGTTCTCGACGGTCGCGGCGAGGCGGTGGACCTCGGGGCTGTCGCTGGCGGCGGCGAGGGACAGGAAGCGCCACAGGCGGTGGGAGATCGCGGACCGGTCAGGGACCGAGGTTCCCGGCGTGGGCGCGAGGGCGAGCAGAGCCCGGAGGTTCTCCTTCACGGCGTAGGCGTGCAGGACCTCGATACCGAGATCGCCTTGGTCGATCAGCCCGTTCCACATCCGCGCGAACGAGGCCGGGGACAGGCGCTCGTGGGCGGTGAGCAGCCGCCGCCGTGAGACCCACTCGGGGTCACGCTTGCGGCCTCGACGGCCCCGCTCCTCACGGGTGGCGCGTTGCCGCACGGCGGTGACCATGTCGTTGCCGAGCCGGACCAGGTGGAACCGGTCGGCGACCAGGACCGCGCCCGGGAGGGCGTCGGCGACGGCCTTGGCGTAGGACGCGGACAGGTCGATACACACGTGGGTGACGTTGTCCCGCCAGGCTTTTGGCTGGTCGGTCAGCCAGTCCGAGACGACTTGCGCGGTCCGTCCATCGACATGCGCGAGCAGGCCGGCGGTGCCGTCGGCGTCGACGATGCCGGTCAGCCACCGGTCGGCGATGATCCGCCACCGGCCGGTCTCCTCGTCGCGGGCCCAGACCGGCTTGCCGCGGCGGGTCTCATCGATCCCGAGCACACACACCGCCGGCACCGGCGCGGCCAGCTCGGCATCGACGTGCGCGACGAACGCGGCGTGCACGATCGGCCAGGACACCCCGTACCGGTCCACGGCCGCCTGAACACACGCGGCGTCGGTCGCGACCCGCTCACCACACTCGGCCCGCAGCCGGGACGTCAGCCTCGAGCGGGCCGGCACCGTGGCCAGTGACTCGGTGAATGTTCCTCTTGGGCAGGCCCGTTCGCGGCACCGCCACCGCGTCTTGTGCCACACCAACCGGACCGACGAGGCCCCGTACGGCAGGTCCCGCGGATGCGTGGTCGTGCGTTCCTTGACCGAGGTTGACAGCACCCCGCACTCCGGGCACGCTGCCGCGGACCCTTCATCGGTCACGACGTCCACGACCCGGCCGCCGTCACCATCGAGGGTGACCAACGCCACCGCAAGTCCCTCGATCCCCAAC
>NZ_BAAAPO010000086.1:0-2228 GCF_039531185.1 Nostocoides veronense | reverse complement strand
GACGGAGCGGTGCAGGAGCCTGTCGAGCAGGGCTGCGGCGACGGCGGTGTCGCCCAGGACTTCTCCCCAGGAGCCGACGCCTTTGTTGCTTGTGATGATGATCGAGGTCTTCAGGTACCTCTGCGACACGACTTGGAACAGGGCAGATGCGGCTTCGGCGGGCAGCGGCAGGTAGCCCAGTTCGTCGATGACCAGGCAGGTGGGGCCGGCGAAGAAGCGCATGGTGGTGGCCCAGCGGCCTTCGATCGCGGCGCGGTGGCATCGGGCGGCGAGGTCGGCGGCGGTGGTGAAGTAGGTGCGGTACCCGGCCTCGGCCGCGCTGCGGGCCAGGCCGACGGCGAGGTGGGTTTTGCCGACGCCGGGTGGCCCGATGAGGAGCACGTTGGTGGCCTGCTCGAGGTAGCGGCCGGTGGCGAGCTCGTTGATCAGGGCGGGGTCGACGCCGGGGGCGGCGTCGTAGTCGAAGTCGGCCAGGGTGGCCGGGGTCGGTAGGGAGGCGAACCGGATCCGCCCGGCGAGGCGGCGTGCCTCAGTGGCGTCGACCTCGATCGCGAGGAGGCGTTCCAGCGCCGCGGTCACGGTCAGCCCCTCGGTGTGGGCTGCGTCCAGGACGGTGGGTAGGTGCTCGGCGGCGTCGTGCAGCTTCAGGACTGCGAGGTGGGCGCGTAGCTGCTGGTACAGCGAGGCCTGACCGGCACTGGCTGGGGTGGTCAGGGTCGCGGATTCGGTTGTGGTCATGGGGTGTTGCTCTCCTTGGTGGGGTTGGGCGTGCCGGGTGCTGCTGGTGGCGGGGTGAGGGTGTTGCGCCCGGCTGCTGCGGCGGCGTACACGCTCAGGTCGACCACGCCCGCCTCGACGTGCTCGGCCTGGTCGTGGCCTGCGGGCCGGGTGCGCAGGGTCGCGGCGTGTGCTCGGGCGGCAACGCTTGGTGGGAGCCGTTCCTTGCTGCGGTGCGGCTTGGCGGTGGTGGACGCGGCGAGGGCGGCCTGCTCCAGGGCGGCGACGTGGACGTCGGTGCGGATGGTGGCGCCGGCCCCGGGTGGGGCCAGGGCGTGCCGGGCGATCACGGTCGGCAGGGGTGAGGCGCGACCGGGGGTGGGGAGGGTGGCGATGTCCAAGTGGGTGGCGCCCAGTCGCACCGACACGCTCACGGTGGCCCCGTGCAGCTGCGGTGGCACGGAGTACCGGTTCCCGCGGTAGGACACCAGAGCCTGCGCCGACACCAGCCGCTCGACGGTGAGCACGGCCGGGTACGGGGCCGGCATCGGTGCCAGCGGCTCAGCCTTGGCCACGGTCGCGACGGTGGCGCGCCCATCAGCGGTGGCGCGCATCCGCACGTCGCCGCGGGTGGAACACCACTTGTCCAGCAGCGCTTGTGCTTCCTCGACGGTGGCTTCGTCGGGTACGGTCCGCCAGAATCGCTGGGCGGCAACGTGGTTGGCTTTCTCCACGACGCCTTTGCGGTTCCCTCGCCGCGGGGGGCACGGCTTGATGGTCACGGCGTAGTGCTTGGCGACGCCCGCGAAGGACGCGCTGACCTTGCCCGTGCTCGGGGACACGACCGTGGCCATCCGGTCAAAGCGCCAGTCCTTGCTCAAGCCGCCCAGGGCTCGGGCGACCCGGTCCAGCCCGTCGATGAGGTGGGGTTGCTCCATCGACTCGCAGAGCACGCCTCGCCAGCGACTGGAGTGCGAGAGTGCCCCGACGAGCAGATAGGCGGTTTTGCCCCACCCCCAGTGTTCGGGCGGGTCGGGCAGCTCGACCCAGTCCCACTGGGTCTCCTGCCCGGGCGGATGCTCGATCACCGCCACCGCCCGGCCCTTGGTCGGTCGGCACGCCTCACACGCCGGGCGTAACCCCCGGGTCCGGATCGCCCGCGTCATGGACGGGTACGAGCGGTCGTACCCGAGCTCGAGGAGCTCGTCGTACAGCGCCGAGGCCCACAGGTGCGGGTCGTCACCCAGACGCTGAGCGACGTAGGCGGCGAACGGTTCGAAGTGGTCGACGACGGTGCGTTGACGCACGCCCGCCTGCCGACCGTTGAGATAGGCCCGGACCGTCTTGCGGTCCTTTCCCAGGTGGCGGGCGATGGCTGAGATCGTCCACCCCTGCCGGTGCAACGCGTGCACGTCGATGTCGTCCTCCCGTGTGAGCATGAGCGGAGGGGCTCCTTTGGTGAGCTGGTGCGTGGTCAGAGACCACCAGCGTCAAAGGAGCCCCGCCCGACT
>NZ_BAAAPO010000085.1:0-554 GCF_039531185.1 Nostocoides veronense | reverse complement strand
GGGGCCCTGGCGTGACGAGTCCCTCGGTCGCTTCTCGGGGTGAGGTCAGCGGGTGAGCTTGGAGCGGTGCGTGGCCGCGCTGCGTGCTCGGGCTCGGGCCCGGACCTCGGGTGGGACGGCGTAGGTTCGGGCGATCTCCTTGGCCCGGACTCGGGTCAGCGGGGTGCCGTCGACGTCGCGGAGCTGGTAGGGCTGGCCGCGGTGCAGCACCGTCCAGGTCCGTTCGATCAGCTTGCGCGCGACAGCGACGGTGGCCTTGGTGTGGCTGTGGCCGCGGTCGACCATCAGGTGCCGATAGAAGGCGGCCAGCTGAGGGTCGCTCTTACGGGCGCCGCCGGCGGCCTGATAGAACGCCAGCCGCAGCACCGCGGGGCCTTCCTTGGTGATCGCCCTCGACGGCTGAACCACCGTCCCGGAGGACCAGGTGGAGGGGTTCATCCCCACGTAGGAGGCGGCCGCCTTGGCGGTGGTGAACGCGCCGCCGTCGCCGAGGAACGCGCGTACGGCGGGTGCGGTCATCGGGCCCATCCCCGGGACCGACAGCAAGAGCGGGT
>NZ_BAAAPO010000084.1:0-3017 GCF_039531185.1 Nostocoides veronense | reverse complement strand
TCGGGTGTGTCGCGGTGTCGTCGATCAGGGCGGTGAGGCGGTGGATGAGTCGGAGGTGTCGTTCGGTCTCGGCGTCCCAGCCGCGGGTGGTGGCGTCTGCGGCGAGGGCGGCTGCGTCGTCGCGTTGCGCGGTCAGCACGGGCAGGTAGGTGGTGGTGGTGTGGAAGCTGGGGCAGTGTTCGCAGATGTTCGCGTAGCTGCACGGGCCTTGGGCGGGGGCGCGTAGGCAGTAGCCGCCGGCGAGGGCGGTTTTGACGGTCGCGGTGGTGCGCCAGTCGTCGCCTGCGCTCGAGGTCGGCTCGCTCGGGGTGGGCAGGGCGCCGATGGTCTGCTTGGCCAGCTCCAGCGCGCGCTCGTACTCGGCACGGACGGTGGTGTCGAACAGGTGCCCGTAACGCAGGCTCATTTCGGCTGACACGTGTCCGAGGATGGCCATCAGTGCTTGCAACGAGACGCCGGCGTTGACCAGGGCGGTGGCGTAGGTGTGTCGGAGCTGATGAGGGGTGACGTGCCCGATGCCGGCGCTCTTCGCGGCGCGGTCGAGCTCCTTGCGCAGCCGGTTCTGTCCGATGCGGTGGCCGTGCGCGGTGAACAGGAAGTCCGCGGGCCGTCCGGTGCGTGGGTGTGGGATCGGCCGTCCGGGGCTGCGTGCGGCGGTGATCCGGTCGATCAGCGCGAGGATCTGGGCGTCGATGGGGACCATCCGTTCGGTGTCGAGCTTGCCCAGGGGCACCTTGAGCCAGGACCCGGAGCCGGGTAGGTCGATGACGGCGTCAAGCTCAAGGTCGAGCAGTTCCCCGATCCGCAGGCCGCAGGCGCGTTGCAGTAGCAGCGCGTCAGCGGCGAGCCGGTGCGGGGAGGCCTCGAGGGCCTCGGTGAGGCGTCGGTCGGCGTCTGGTGGCAGGAACCTCGGTAGGGGTTGGGGCAGTCGCGGGTTGTCGGAGGGGAACATCAGCCGCCGGGTGGGTGCCTCGGGCCAGCCCCACTCGGTGATCTCGGTCAGGAAGTTCGCGACGGCCAGGATCCGTCGTGCCTGCTCCGGGACGGACAGGGTCCCGCCGGCCTTGGTGTTCGCCGCGGTGGTCAGGCTGGCCAGCCAGGGTTCGATGTGCTGGCACCGGTCGAGCGTCGCGGGGGTCGCGTCCGGGTCGGTCCCGGCGAGGTAGGCGCCGAACGCTGCCAGCCTGGTGGCCAGCGAGGAGACGGTGGCGGGACGGCAGGTGACGGACTTGTGCTGCAGGTAGCGCACCAGGATGGCGTGCATCGGCTCCGGCACGTGGGCCAGGCGCCGGGCGAAGGGCCAGCGCTGCTCGAACGGCTCGGGCAGCGCAGGCAGCACACCGTGGTGGTACAGCACGGTCTTGGCGCCGGTGGCGGTGGCCCGGTAGTGCTTCCAGGTGCGCCCGGTCGCGGCCTGCCGTGCGAGGCCGGCGACCGCGAGGGCGTCGAAGTCGTCGTGGACCAGGTCGGTCAGGCGTTTGCCGGTGGCGAACAGCACCCGGGCGATCACCTGGGAGGCCATCGCCGAGGCGACCCGCTGGCTGTACCCGCAGCCGCGGGCGGCGGTGATGAACGCCGCGAGGTCCTGCCCGATGACGGTGCCGGGCACGTCGCGCCAGATCGAGGAGAACTTGCGGTGCACCAGGTACTCCCAGCTCGGGTGGAGCCGTCCGGTGACGAGCAGGAACGTGATGAACGGGCGGGTGCCGCTGTTCGCGGTCAGCTGCACCGCCAGCGGCTCGTGCTCCCAGGCGCGCACCACCGGCCATCGCCGCAGGAACGTCTTGGCCCAGTACGTGAACGCGGTGTTGCCTCGCCCGGTCCGCGCCTGGTGGGCGTGGTACGCGGCGAGTACCTCGGCAGGTGGCTCGTGCTGAGGCTCAACGGTTTTGGCGTTGACGGCTGCGCGCGGCATCGTATTCGGCTTTCACGTGGGTCGGGGCGAGGTGGATGTAACGGGCCGTGGTGTCGACATGCGCGTGCCCGAGCAGCGCCTGCATCACGGCCAGGTCCACCCCGGCCTCGGCCAGCGCGGTCCCGAACGTGTGCCGCAGCGCGTGCGGTGCCCCGGCCGGGACGCCGGAGGTGGCCCGGTGGTAACGGAAGATGGTCCGCAACCCGGCCGGGGTCAGCGGCCGCCCCGTCGTGGGGCCCTTCGCGACGAGGAACAACGCAGACGCGTCGCTGTCCGGGCGCTCGGTCAGCAAGTACGCGTTCAGCACGGCGGCGACGTCCCGGTCGAGGGGGACCCGGCGGTCCTTGCCGCCCTTGCCGTGCACGGTCAGCCAGCGACCGCCGATGTCGACATCGGCGACCTGCAGGGCGAGAACCTCACACGAGCGCAGCCCGCAGTAGAGCATCAGCCCGGCCATGGCCAGGTCCCGGCGGGTGCGTAGCCCGCCGAGCAGGCGGGTCACCTCGCCAGCGTCCAGCCCCCGCGGCAGCCGGCGCGGGGTGCGCACCCGCAGCCGCGAACGCGGCGCGGGCCGCCGCTTGGTGTGGCCGAGCAGCCCGGACCGCTCGCCCTGGGCGAACCACGACGAGGGGCGCCCCTTCGGGATCGGCGACGAGCAGCTGGGATCGCTCATCGCCCGGTACTCGTACAGGCCGGTCACAGCCGCAAGGCGAAGGTTGATCGAGGCCGGCGCGAGCCGGTCAGTCCGGTTGCCGTTCAGGTCCAGCACGTTCGGGCCCGGACGTCCCCGAACCGACTCTTGACGGCACGCTGCGAGGAAGTCGAGCACCTCGCACGTGCCCACCGCTTCCACGCTCAACCCCGACGCGGCGAGCCACCGCGCGAACGCGAGCAGCCCGTACCCGTACGTGCGGACCGTGCGCGGGGAGTAGTTCCGATCAGCCAGATAACCCAAGTACGCATTCATCGCGGACAGCGACCCGCCCACGTCCGGCCCCGTCAGGCGCCACCGCCGCGGATCAGCCGGGTCCACACCGACCACCAGAGCATCCATGCCCTCAGGCCTACTCCCCAGCAGTACCGACTTCCAGCACCCCCACTG
>NZ_BAAAPO010000083.1:0-590 GCF_039531185.1 Nostocoides veronense | reverse complement strand
GCCCAGCGTATGGCGCGGCGATGATTGTGCACGTTGCGGTAGCCGAACGCGTTGCGGCCTTGGTGTTTCGCGAGGCGGTTGTACCCCTCGGATCTGGCGTTGGAGTAGTCGGTGACGATCGCGGCCTCGATGGCTGGCCACCACTGCTCGATGGTCGCAGCGAACCGGTGGACCTCGGGCGAGGTCGAGGTGGCGGCCTGCTCGTACAACGCCCAGAGCCGGTCGCGGATGAGGGAGCGTTCGGGGTTGGTCCCGGACAGCGCCAGGAGGGCTCGCAGGTTCTCCTTGACGGTGTACGCGTGCAGGATCTCGATGCCGGGGTCGCCGGCGTCGATCAGGGCGTTCCACAGCTTCGCGAACGCGGTGGGGTCCAGGCGTTCGTGGCCGATGAGGAGCTTGCGGCGCCCGGCCCACTCGGGGTCACGCTTGCGTCCGCGGCGGCCACGCACATCACGGGTGGCGTGCTGACGGACCTCGGTGACCATGTTGTTGGCCAGCCGCACCAGGTGAAAACGATCAGCGACGACGACCGCGTTCGGCAGGGCGTCGGTGACCGCGCGCAGGTAGGACGCGGACAGGTCGATCGTGAC
>NZ_BAAAPO010000082.1:0-823 GCF_039531185.1 Nostocoides veronense | reverse complement strand
GGTGGCGATGGCCTGCTTGAGCATGGGGTCCTGGCCCCGGTTGCGGGGCCCTCTGGGCGGTTTCGGGCAGGCTGGCGCTATGCCGTCGCCTCGGTGAGGGCGACGGCACGGGCTCGCATCAGCCAGTTCGCTGAGGCGAACAGGACATGGAGGTGGTTGAGGTTCTTGCCGATCCCGCGGTAGCGGGTCTTGGTGAACCCGAAGTCGCGCTTGACGATCAAGAAGGGATGCTCGACCTTGGCCCGCACACCCGCCTGTCGTGACTCCACGTCCCGGTCGTGGGCGTGCATCGTCTTCAACGTGCCCTTGCGGGCCGCGACCCGCCACTGGATCTTCGAGCGGTGTTCGTCGCCGGTGATCTCGGGCCGTTTCTGAGCACCCTGGTAGCCCGCGTCGGCGTAGGCGACCTCGTCATCATCCCGCACCAGGTTGGCTGCCTCGTCCAGGTCGTGCACGTTCGCGGCGGTCGCGGTGACCGAGTGGACGTACCCGGTGCCCGCGTCGGCGCCGATGTGGGCCTTCATGCCGAAGTACCACTGGCTGCCCTTCTTGGTCTGGTGCATCTCCGGATCCCGGGTACCGGTGGCGTTCTTCGTCGAGGATGGCGCGGCGATGATCGTGGCATCCACAATCGAACCGCCCCGCATGATCCACCCCCGCTCCTCGAAGACCTCGTTCTGCGCCGCAAACAACTTCTCCCCCAGGTGGTGCTCCTCCAACAGGTGGCGGAAGTGGAGCAGGGTGGTCGCATCGGGGACCTGCTCGACAGCGAAATCCAGGCCCATGAACTTCCGCATCGCATAGGAGTCGTAGATCGCCTCCT
>NZ_BAAAPO010000081.1:0-1988 GCF_039531185.1 Nostocoides veronense | reverse complement strand
GCAGCCGCGACAAAGTCAGGACGGTTCGGCACTACCGGACGGGCCGTGCCTGGTGAGCAAGACGGGAAGGTGTACGCAAGGAACCGGTGTCGTAAGACCTCTTCATCGTCGACCAGCTCGAACCCGGTGGATCTGGGCTGGTGTGCGGTGCGTACCTTCCTCCGCGCCTGCTAGCCAGGCGGGTGTCGGGGGCGGGGAACTGTCAGGACGGTGACATGTGCCGGGCCTGGCAGGTCGTGGTGAAGGCCTGCGGCGTAGCCACGACGAGACCGCAGGGGCAAAGCCGGGCACCTCGCCCGTTGACCGAACAACAGTGAACGTGGGAACCACCTGTGACTGTTCCTCTTCTTGAAGGGGATAGGCCCGTTGCCGGCTGAAGGTCGCAGGTGGGGCGGAGCCGCCGTAGTACTCCGAGGCCGGGAGAGCCGGTCGCATGGGGAAGGGCGGCAGCGGGAGGAAGCAAGGAGGAACTGTGATGTCCGAAGATGCGCTGGTGAATACCGGCGCCGTGATCTGGCCCGAGCATGACTGGGCGCAGGTGACGGTACGGAGGATGCAGGCCAAGCTGCATTGTTGGGCGGCCGGGGATCCCGGTCGCCGGTTTGACGACCTGTACAACCTGGTCTGTGATCCGGCGTTCCTGGTCGTGGCGTGGCAACGCGTCGCGGGCAACGTCGGGGCACGGACGGCCGGGATCGATCGGGCCACGGTGGCTGCGATCGTCTCTCGGTTCGGGGTCGAGGAGTTCCTGCAGCATGTCCGTGACCAGTTACGGTCGCGGACATTCAGCCCGGTCGAGGTACGTCAGGTGATGATCCCCAAGGCGAGCGGGAAACTGCGCGCGTTGGGGATCCCGACCGTGACGGACCGGGTGGTGCAGGCTGCTCTGAAACTGGTGTTGGAACCGATCTTCGAGGCGGACTTTGCGCCGTGCTCGTACGGTTTCCGGCCGAACCGGCGCGCGCAGGACGCCATTGCCGAGATCCACCACTTCACCACCAAGTCTTACCACTGGGTGGTGGAGGCCGACATCGAGGCGTGTTTCGACATGATCGATCACGTCGCGTTGATGGACCGGGTCCGGGCAAGGATTGGCGACAAGCGAGTGCTGGGGCTGGTCAAGGCGTTTCTCAAGGCCGGGGTGATGACCACCACCGGCACCCGCGAGGCGACGCACACCGGCACCCCGCAGGGCGGGATCCTGTCCCCGCTGTTGGCGAACATAGCGTTGTCGGTGCTGGATGAGCACTTCATGTCGAAGTGGGACCAGCAGATGGCGAGCGAGGTCTGCCGACAGCGCCGGAAGCGACAAGGCAAGGCGAACTACCGTCTGGTCCGGTACGCGGATGACTTCGTCATCCTGGTCACCGGGCAGCGCGAACACGCCGAGCAGTTGCTCAACGAGGTGGCGCACGTGCTGGCCCCGATGGGGTTGCGACTGTCACCGGAGAAGACCCGCGTGGTCCACATCGACCACGGCTTCGACTTCCTCGGCTTTCACATCCAACGGATGCGGAAACGGGGCAGCAACAAGTGGTTCGTGTACACCAAGCCCTCGAAGAAGGCGATCGCCTCGATCAAGAGCCGGGTGAAGACCATGACCTACAGGGCGACCTTGCACCACGACCCCGGGTACCTTCTGGACTACCTGGGTCGGGTGCTACGAGGGTGGGCCAACTACTTCCGACACGGCGTGTCCAAGGCCACGTTCTCCGCGATCGACTCCTACACGTGGGAGCGGATCACGGCATGGCTACGGAAGAAGCACCGCATCGGCTGGCCAGAACTCCGGCGCAGGTTCTGCCTGCCCGGTACCTGGCGGCTCGCCGTCGATGGGATCAGGTTCAAGGGCGCAGCCAGCGTCCCCGTCATCCGGTACCGCTACCGCGGCTACCAGATCCCGACCCCATGGACACCGACAGCCACCACTGGCTGAACAACAACCACTCGTGGAGAGCCCGGTGCGGTGAGAATCGCACGCCGGGTTC
>NZ_BAAAPO010000080.1:0-929 GCF_039531185.1 Nostocoides veronense | reverse complement strand
GCGTGGGTGATCGCCCGACCTCGCTGTCGGGGTGTTCCACGTCGGGGTTGCTCGGGTCGCGCCGTCGTCGGCTGGGTGGTCAGGGCGGTGCGGTGGCGGGGGGGTCGGCGACGCGGTCGAACAGTCGGGTCCACGCCTGGTGCCAGGGCCACGCTTGGGGCAGGTGCAGGGTGATCCGCCGGGCGGAGGACGCGACCCGGGCCGGGACGTGGATCAGCTTGCGACGCACGGTCGCGCTGGTCGCCTTCGCCAGCTTCGAGGTCTGGGGTGTCGCACCGGAGGCCAGGGTGGCGGCGGCGCGGGTGAGGTTGAACGCGATGACCGCGAGCACGAGCCAGGCGGCGTTGGCGGTGAACTTCCCGGAGGGCAGGTGCGCCAGCGCGGAGCCCTTGAGGTCGGCGTGGACCTGTTCGATGATCGCGTGCCCGCGGTGGGTCTTGTCGGCGGCGACGGTGTCCAGCACATGGGCCGGGACGGTGGTGAAGAACGCGTGGAAGCGCCAGGTGTCGAACAGGGTGTCCTGCCCGGTCGCCTTCTTCTTGTCGGCGTTGAAGTCGGGGATGCGGCGCACGATCAGCCGGCCCGGGACCTGGTCGGCCTTCTTCTTGGAGGCGAACGCGGTGAAGTCGATCTCGGCGACCTCCGCCTTCGAGATCCACGCCCCGCTCATCTCATCGAAGATCGCGTCCGGGTACTCGATCGTGGTCCACGCACCGTCATCGATGCCGGCGATCGCGGCCTTGACCGGGCTGGTTGCCCGCACGGTGACGGACACGTGCGCGCCGCCGGTGATCGCCGCGTGGACGGCGTCGCGGCCGTAGTAGGCCGAGTCCATCCGGACCAGGACCGGCGCCTTCACGCCGAGCAGGCGGCGGGCCTGTTTCACGGCGTCACCGACCAGGCGTTTCGCCCCGCGGGGCGACCCACAA
>NZ_BAAAPO010000079.1:0-3428 GCF_039531185.1 Nostocoides veronense | reverse complement strand
GGGGGTCCCGTCCGGCTCCGATGCCCTCTCCAGGCTTCGGACCGCTGCCAGGCGGTGGAGCTCAGACCGTCGGATGAGGAGTGCGGCAACGGGCGCCCGCGATCGCGCTGGCGGCGTGATGATTGGTCGTCATTCGCGCCCTTTGGTTCCTTCGCGCACCATCCGACGATGTTCGCCGCGGCCGGCGGCGTGCCCGCGTTGCGGGCGGAGTCGTTCAGTCGCGAGCGATGTGAAGGGCGACCCAGAGCGCGCACCTTCGGCAGATGTAGGCCGGTTCGCTCCCGAGTGCGTGGAGCGACCTTCGTGGCCGCTGGCGGCCGCAGCACGAGCATCGTTGCTGGGTGTCATCGGCCATGTCGCGATGGTGCCACGGGCCGGTGACCTTCGCGGGTCACAGGTAGCGGCAGACGTCCTCGGGGGAGCATGTGGCCGGGTCGCCGGTGGTGGCGTGCTCGCGCAGGATGGCGATCGTGGTGCGTAGCTGCGCGAGCTCGGCGAGCTGCCGGTCGATGACCGCGAGGCGGGTGTCGAGCAGGTCGGTGACGTGCTGGCAGGGGGCCTGGCCCCGGTCTCGGATGGCCAGCACCTGGCCGATCTGGGCCAGGGTCAGCCCGGCGGCTTGGCCCCGGCGGATGAAGTGCAGCCGGTCGAGCACCTCGGGGCCGTAGTCCCGGTACCCCGCCGGGCTGCGGTCGGGGTCGGGGAGGAGTCCGACGTCCTCGTAGTACCGCAGGGTCTTAGCTGTCGTGCCCGACGCCTGAGCCACCTCACCGATCCGCATGCCACTCATTCTGCCTTGACCTTCCAGTGCACTGGAAGGTCGATCCTGGTCCTGAGGCGCGGCAACAAGGGAGGACTTATGACGGCAACGGACAAGGGCAGGTCGTATGACCTGGCAGTGATCGGGTCCGGTGGGGCGGCGTTCGCGGCCGCGATCCGCGCCACCACCCTGGGCAAGCGGGTGGTGATGATCGAGCGCGGCACCATCGGCGGTACCTGCGTGAACACCGGGTGTGTGCCCTCCAAAGCCCTGCTCGCGGCCGCCGAGGCCCGCCACGTCACACTCGACGCCGCCCGGTTCCCCGGTCTGCCACTCCCCGACGCCCCACCGGTCGACATGCCCGCCATGGTCGCCGGCAAGGACAAGCTCGTCGGATCGCTGCGCAGCGAGAAGTACGCGGCCCTGGCCGCCGAGTACGGGTGGGCCCTCCACCCCGGCGAGGCCACCTTCGTCGGCACACCGACTGAGCCGGCACTCCGCGTGACCGGCCCGGACGGCACGGCGGAAACCGTCCGGGCCGCGCACCACCTCATCGCTACCGGCTCCACGCCCTGGGCGCCGCCGGTCCCCGGCCTGCAGGAGGCCGGTTATCTGACCTCGACGACCGCGATGGAGCTGGACCACGTCCCGGAGTCGCTGCTGGTCATCGGCGGCGGCTACGTCGCCATGGAGCAGGCCCAGCTCTTCTCCCGCCTCGGTGCCCAGGTCACCATGCTCGTCCGCTCACGGCTGGCCTCCCACGAGGAACCCGAGGCCGCCACCGCCCTGGAAGAAATCCTCGCCGACGAAGGCATCGAGATCATCCGCGGCGCGGTGCCCACCGCGGTGCGCCGCGACCCGGCCACCGGCGAGGTCACGGTCACCGCCACCACCGCCGACGGCTCACACGAGCTCCGCGCGGCCGAGCTCCTCGTTGCCACCGGCCGCCGCCCGGTCACCGGCACGCTCGGCCTCGACACCATCGGCGTGCGCGCCGGCAAGCGCGGCGAGGTCATCATCGACAGCCACCTGCGCACCACGAACCCGCGGATCTGGGCCGCGGGTGACGTCACCGCCCACCCGCAGTTCGTGTACGTCGCCGCGGCCCACGGCGCCCTGGTCGCCGACAACGCCCTCACCGGAGCCGGCCGGGAGGTCGACTACCGCCACCTGCCCCGGGTCGTGTTCACCAGCCCCGCCCTGGCCTCCGTCGGAATGACCGACCAGCAGGCCCGCACTGCCGGGATCCGCTGCGACAGCCGCGTCCTGCCCCTGGCGCACGTCCCGCGCGCCATCGTCAACCGTGACACCCGCGGGCTCATCAAGATCGTCACCGACGCCGACACCGGCCGCATCATCGGCATCACCGCCCTCGCCCAGGACGCCGGTGACCTCGCCGCCGCCGGCGTCTACATCCTCGAGGCCGGCATGACCACCGACCAGGTCGCCAACCTCTGGAGCCCCTACCTGACCATGGCCGAAGGCCTCAAACTCACCGCCCAAACCTTCACCACCGACATCACCAAACTCTCCTGCTGCGCAGCATGAACCCGCACAGGGATCCCTATACCGGAGCGTCGAGCCTGGCGACCTCTCTCGTTCGCTTTGGCTCCGTCAGAGACCGAACGCTCCTCCGCTGACGAGGATGACGATGCCGAGGCCGATCAGGACGATGGGGAACAGGATGTGTTCCCAGCGCTCGAGGACTTCAGCGATCGGCGGCCGGGTGGCAACGAACTTGGCGACTACGACCAGGACCGCGACGAGCGCGAGGAAGACGAGGCAGTAGGCGACCACTGCGATGGGTTCCACGCTGAGGAAGACGGGGACATAGACGCCGATGTTGTCTCCGCCGTTGGCGAAGGTGACTCCTGCGACGGTCCACGCGCTGACCTTCGTGCCCGTGACCTTGGCGTCATCGTCGTCATCGTCTCCGCGCCAGGCTTGCCATGCAGCCCAGAGACCGAGGGCCAGGGGGATGAGCCCGAAGTACGGGATAGCTGCTGAGGGCAGGAATGCTCCGGCTCCGATAGTCACCAGCACAGCGGCACCGAGGATGCAGGCGAACCCCACGTACTGGCCGACCAAGATGCGGGTGGTCGTCCCGCGTTGGCCCGCGCCGCGGGCGAAGAACAAGGAGAGCACGATGATGTCGTCGATGTTGGTCGCGATGAACAGGCCGATTGCCTGCAGGACCGCAGCCAGGATCACGCGCCCGCCTCTGCTGCGTCGCATCCGTGCACCGAGCAGGCAGGATCGATGCACGGGGCGTTCTCGTCAACCGCGAGGGTGACGTCAACCAGGGCGGTCAGCGCCTGCGTCAGGTGGGGATCGGCGATCTCGTAGCGCGTCTTGCGGCCCTCGGGTTCGGCAGCAACGATGCCGCAGTCGCGCAGGCACGCCAGATGATTGGACACGTTGGAGCGTGTGAGGTCCAGATCGCGGGCCAGCTCTGCCGGGTAGGCCGGCCGGTCGAGCAGCGTCAGGATGATCCGGGACCTGGTCGGGTCGGCCAGCGCGCGGCCCAACCGGTTCATCACGTCCAGGCGAGAAGCAATGGTCAGCATGCGCTGAACTATACAGCGAGGACTGAAGTGGTTTTACGCAGCCCGGAGTCGCTAAGCGTGCGAACGAGGCTGTGTCAGTTGGGGATCGACCCACGGGACGA
>NZ_BAAAPO010000078.1:0-889 GCF_039531185.1 Nostocoides veronense | reverse complement strand
GTGGTTGTGTTGTTCATTGTCCTCGACTCCGTCGGTGGTGGTCGAGGCGTTCTTGGCGGGCCTGGTCGAGTCCGTCTCGGCGGGCCTTCCTGATGGCGTCGCTGCGGCCTTCGTGTTCGTCGTCGGGTGTGACGTAGCCGATCGAGGCGTGAAGGCGGACGCTGTTGTACTGCTCGCGGACGTGGTCGAGCTCGGCTTCGAGATCGCCGGGATCGACGATCTTCTCCAGGTGGGGCCACTCGCCCTTGACGTGCCCGAACAGGGTCTCGATCCAGGCCTGGTCGGTCGGGGTGTGCGGGCGGCCGAAGTGCTGGGCGATGTGCACGCCGGCGAGGAACTCCCGGGTCGAGTGGGACCGCATCTGGGGCCCGTTGTCGGAGACCGCGAGCAGGAGCGGGACCTGGCCTCCGTCGACGGCTCGCTCGATCTGCTCGGGATGCCCGGACAGCAGCGCTTCGCGCAGCTGTGCGGTGTCCCGGGCGTCGATGACCTCGAGCAGGCCCTCGGCCTCGAGCGCGGCCAGGAAGCACACCTCGACCTGGGTGGAGGTCTCCTCGGCGCTGACCAGGGTCGCGATCCACTTGCGCGAGACCATGTCGAGCACCGCGACCGCGCAGCGTCGGGCGCGCGGGAAGTGGGTGAAGTCGTAGGCCCAGATCCTGCGGGGCTTCCACTCCAGCCAGTCCGGCCAGGGCTTCTTCTCCGCCGGCTCCCGAGGTGCCGGACCGGGCAGGATGAGCCCGTGATCTGCGAGAACACGGCGCACCGTGGACTCGCTGACATGGACCAGGCACAGCCGCGACCCGCGGTGGGCGAGCTTGCGGTGGGACCGGTCGATGCCACCCCAGGCCTCGAACAGCTCCACGATCGCCTCGCGTTCGGAGTCGAG
>NZ_BAAAPO010000077.1:0-800 GCF_039531185.1 Nostocoides veronense | reverse complement strand
GGAGATGATCACCGCGGCGGCGGTACGGCCTACTCCGGGGATCTCATCGAGGCGTTCGACCACCTCCTCGAAAGGGACCAGTTCGGCGTCGATCCTGGCCTCGAGGTCGGCGATGTCGGCGGTGACCATGTCGATGCGGGTGAGCATCTTCTCCAGCAGGAACGCGTGGTGCTCGTCGAAGCGGCCGGTGAACGCCTCCTCCAAGTCGGTGATCTTGCCCCGCATCCGCCCCCGAGCGAACTGCGCCAACACTTTGGGGTCGCGTTGCCCGGCGAGCAACGCCTCGAGCATGTCCCGCCCGGAGACCCCGAAGATGTCCGAGACCACGGCCGAGAGCTTGATCTGGGCGTCCTCGAGCAGCTTCTCCACCCGCTGCCGCTCCGCGGTACGGATAGCGACCTGATCCCACCGGTAGCGGGTCAGGTCGCGCAGCACCCGGATCGGCTCCGGTGGCACGAAACTAGGGCGCAACATTTGACGTTCGGCGACCTTGCACAGCCACACCGCGTCCAACCGGTCCGTCTTCGGACGCCCGGGCAGGTGCTTGACGTCCTTGGCGTTGACCAGCCAGGTCTCGAACCCGGCAGCCTCCAACACGTAGAAGACCGGCTTCCAATAGTCGCTGGTTGCCTCCATCACCACCCGGGTCACACCGAGCTCGGCGAACCGGTCAGCCATCAGCAACAACGAGCGGGTCATCGTCTTGTAGGTGGTCACCTCCTGAACGCGACGGGACTTGCCCGCCGCGCCGGGGACCCGCACACACGAGACCAGCTCGGCCTTGCCGATATCGAGCGCAG
>NZ_BAAAPO010000076.1:0-639 GCF_039531185.1 Nostocoides veronense | reverse complement strand
GACGGTAGTCGATCCTGTTCTGGCGGGCGGCGGTCAGGCCGTCACGGCGGGCCTGACGGAGTTGTTCGCCTCGGCCGTGGTGCTCGTCCTCGGGTGTGACGTACCCGATCCCGGCGTGCAGGCGGATGGTGTTGTAGCGGTGCTGGGCCAGGGTGAGCTCGGCCTCCAGGACGGCCGGGTCGGTGAGGCGCTCCAGGTGCGGGTGCTCGCCCTTGAGGTGTCCGAAGAGGGACTCGATCCATGGCTGGTCGGTCGGGGTGCCCGGCCGACCGAAGCGTTGGGCGATGTACACCCCGGCGAGGAACTCGCGGGTGGAGTGGGAGCGCATCTGTGGCCCGTTGTCCGAGACGGTCAACAGCAGCGGCACCTGCTCGCTCGCCTCGACGGCCTTGTCGATGGCGTCGGGTTCGCCGCTGCGCAGCGCCGCGACCAGAACCTGGCTCTGCTCCACGTCGCGGTCTTCGATGGCCCGCATCAGGCCCTGGGTGTGCAGGGCGTCCAGGAAGCAGGCCTCGACCTGGGTGGAGGACTCCTCGGCCGAGACCAGGGTCGCCAGCCAGTACCGGGAGACGACGTCGATGACCGCGACCGCGCACCGTCTCGCGCGGGGGAAGTGGGTGAAGTCGTAGCACCAGATCC
>NZ_BAAAPO010000075.1:0-939 GCF_039531185.1 Nostocoides veronense | reverse complement strand
CTGGGGCATGAGAAGCACCGCGCCCCGTCCGGTGGTGCCGGGAACATCCGCAACGGCACCCGCCCCAAGACGGTCCTAACCGATGCTGCCGGCGAGGTGACCATCGAGGTTCCTCGGGACCGGGCCGGCACGTTCGCGCCGGTCATCGTCAAGAAGAGGCAGCGGCGCCTGAGCGACGTGGACGCGATCGCGATCTCGTTGTACGCCAAGGGATTGACGACTGGGGAGATCTGCGCGCACTTCGCGGAGGTGTACGGCGCGAGCATCGGCAAGGACACGATCTCGCGGATCACCGACAAGGTGGTGGAAGAGATGCAGGCGTGGACCGCCCGCCCACTGTTGGGTGTGTACGCGGCCATCTTCATCGACGCCATCTATGTGAAGGTCCGCGACGGGCAGGTCGGTAACCAGCCGTTCTACGCTGCGATCGGGGTCGATCTGAACGGCCACCGCGACGTGCTCGGGTTGTGGGCCGGCCAGGGCGGTGGAGAGTCGGCGAAGTTCTGGATGAGCGTGCTGACCGACCTGCGCAACCGCGGCGTTCGGGACGTGTTCTTCGTCGTCTGCGACGGACTGAAGGGGCTGCCCGACGCCGTTAACGCGGTGTTCCCGCAGGCGATCGTCCAGGCGTGCGTGATCCACCTGATCCGCGCGACGCTGCGGTACGCGTCCCGGAAGTACTGGGACCAGATCGCGCGCGATCTGCGGGCGATCTACACCGCGCCCACCGCCCAGGCCGCGTGGGCGGCGTTCGAGGAGCTCGAAGAGAAGTGGGGCAAGGCCTACCCGGCCATCGCCCAGTTGTGGCGGGCAGCATGGGAAGAGTTCACGCCGTTCCTCGCCTACGACGTAGAGATCAGGCGAGTTCTGTTCTCCACCAACGCGATCGTTATCTTGAGCCAGCTTCAGGGTGTCGTTGATGTAGCCGATGGCCTGGAT
>NZ_BAAAPO010000074.1:0-539 GCF_039531185.1 Nostocoides veronense | reverse complement strand
ATGATCGTGTCGTCCACGTCGACGAACGCGTACCCGACGCCCGCTCCCGCCTCGTCGCCAGCGGGCAATGGTGCCGGGACCGGTGGGGTCAGCCCGGCCAGGCGAGACAGCGCGAGCAGGAACCGTGCGGCGACCGCATCGAGCTGCCGGACGTGCCCGAAGGTGAACGTGCGTAGGAACGAGCCGAGCGTCGAGGGCGCGTACGCCTTGGCGAAGAGCCGGCCCATCCCGCCGTGGCGCAGCAGGGCCATGTCATCGATGCTGTCGGCGCCGGCGACCATCCCGGCCACGAGCGAGGCCACCTTCGACCCAGCGTTCGCGCCTTTGTCCGTCGGCACGCTCAGGTGCTCATCCGCCAGCTGGCGCAGCCCTGCCCGGTCGGCCAGTGCCAGTACCGGGACCAGGCCGGCGGACGACACGAGATTCGGGTCGTCGAACACCGCAGAAGTGCGGGTCAGGGTGTGAGAGAGTTTCACCTACGAGATGCCCCTTGCGCGAGACGGAACTGAAGCCTGAAGAACTCCAATTCTGTTTCAGCA
>NZ_BAAAPO010000073.1:0-1569 GCF_039531185.1 Nostocoides veronense | reverse complement strand
GGGTAGGGGTGAGTGCCCGACCTCGCTGCCGGGGGGTTCCACACGGGTTCCTGGGTTGCGCCGCCGAGGCGGCTGGGTGGTCAGGTCGCTGCTGTCGCCGGTGGCGCGTTGACGCGCTCGAAGAGGACGGTCCAGGCGTGCTGCCAGGGCCAGGCCCGAGGCAGGTGCAGGGTCAGCCGTCGGGCGGAGGTCGCGACCCGGGCCGGGACGTGGACCAGGGTGATGCGCACGGTCGCGGTCGTCGCTCTCGCGAGGCGACGGACACCGGTGAGGGCGGCTGCGGCTCGGGTGAGGTTGAACGCCATGACGGCCAGGACCAGCCAGGCGGCGTTGGCGGCGAACTTCCCCGAGGGCAGGTGCGCCAGCGCTGAGCTCTTCAGGTCGGCATGGACCTGCTCGATGATGGCGTGCGCGCGGTGAACCTTGTCGACGGCGACGGTGTCCGCGGTCTCGGCGGGTGTGGTGGTGAAGAACGCGTGATGCCGCCACAGCTCGAACAGGCCGTCCTGCCCGGCGCGTTTCTTCTTCTCGGCGTTGGCGTCGGGGATGCGCCGCACGACGAGCCGCCCGGGAACCTGGGTCTTCTTCTTCGAGGTGAACGCGACATAGGGGACCTCGGCGACCTGCGCCTTGGAGATCCACACGCCGGAGGCTTCGTCGAAGACGGCCCGCGGGTACTCGATGGTGGTCCACGCGTCATCGGCAATCGCGCTGATCGCGGCCTTGACACGGGGATCGAGGCGGACGGTGACCGAGACCTCCGCCCCGGCTTTGACCGCAGCGCCGATGACGGGATGCCCGTAGTAGGCCGAGTCCGCCCGCACCAGCACCCTGCCGTTGCTGGTCTTGCTCACGCCTCGGGCGAGGGCGCGCACCGTCTTCAGCGCATCACGGACCAGCCGTTGGGCACCGCGGGCGGAGTTGGCCGAGCCCTTGCGCAGGCGTTGCGCGACGATCACCGGAGCGCAGCTGTCGGTGGAGACGGTCGCGATCAGAGCGTTCAGGCCGCGGACCTTGGTGTAGCCGAACCCGGCGCCCTGTTTGGCGTAGCCGTGGACCTCGATGATGGTGTCGTCGATGTCGACCACCGCCACCTCCTCGCTCACGCCGGCGACCAAGGACGTGTCCTTGGCCAGGGCGGTCAGGAACCTCGAGGCGACCGCGTCGAGCTGGCGTACGTGCCCGAAGGTGAAGGTGCGCAGGAACGAGCCCAACGTCGAGGGTGCGTAGCAGCGGTCGAAGACCCGACCCATCCCGCCGTGCCGCAACAGCGCCATGTCCTCGATGCTGTCGGCGCCGGCGATCATCCCCGCGACCAGGGCGCTGACCTTGGCGCCGGCGTTGGCGCCCTTGTCGGTGGGCACGCTCAGCCGCTCATCGGCCAACGCGGCCAGGCCCGCCGTTTCGGCCAGCCGCAGGATCGGGATCAGTCCGGCCGAGCCGATCAGGTTCGGGTCATCGAAGACCGCTGACGTCGCTGCCGGGGTGTGAGAGAGTTGCACCTACGAGATGTCCCTTGCGGTCAGGTCGAACGGAAGCGTCAAGAACTTCGATTCTCCTGCACCACAA
>NZ_BAAAPO010000072.1:0-1563 GCF_039531185.1 Nostocoides veronense | reverse complement strand
GGCAGGGGTGACCTTCCGGCCTCGCTGCCGGGGTGTTCCACACGGGGTTCCTGGGTTGCGCCGGGGTGCTGCTGGGTGGTCAGGTCGCGGCTGTGGCTGGGGGTGCGTGGACGCGCTCGAAGAGGACGGTCCAAAGGTGTTGCCAGGGCCAGGCACGAGGTAGGTGCAGGACGATCCGCCGGGCGGAGGTCGCGACCCTCGCTGGGACAGCGACGAGGGTGCGCCGCACGGTGGCCGTCGTCGCCCGCGCGAGTCGGTCACTGCCAGTGAGGGTGGCGGCGGTGCGGGTGAGGTTGAACGCCATGACGGCCAGGACCAGCCAGGCGGCGTTGGCGTTGAACTTCCCTGAGGGCAGGTGCGCCAGCGCCGAGCTCTTCAGGTCGGCGTGGACCTGCTCGATGATGGCGTGGGCGCGGTGGACCTTGTCGATGGTGACGGTGTCCGCGACATCCTTGGGGGTGGTGGTGAAGAAGGCGTGATGCCGCCACAGCTCGAACAGGCCGTCCTGCCCGGCGCGTTTCTTCTTCTCGGCGTTGGCGTCGGGGATGCGCCGCACGACCAGCCGGCCTGTCACTTGCGTCTTCTTCTTCGACGTGAACGCCGTGTAGGGCACCTCGGCGACCTGCGCCTTCGAGATCCACACCCCGGTGTCTTCGTCGAAGACGGCCCGCGGGTACTCGATCGTGGTCCAGGCGTCCTCGGCGATGCTGCTGATCGCGGCCTTGACGCGGGGATCGAGGCGGACGGTGACCGAGACCTCCGCGCCGGTCTTGACCGCGGCACCGATCACGGGATGACCGTAGTACGCCGAATCCGCTCGAAGAAGTACCCGACCCGAGGTGCCTGCACCCTCCTGCTGGCGCAACGTGCGCACGGTCTTCAGCGCGTCGCGGACCAGCCGCTGGGCGCCGCGGGCCGAGTTCGCTGAGCCCTTGCGTAGGCGTTGGGCCACGATCACCGGAGCGGCCTGCCCGGTGGAGACGGTCGCGATCAGGGCGTTCAGTCCGCGGACCTTGGTGTAGCCGAACCCGGCGCCCTGTTTGGTGTGGCCGTGGACTTCGATGATGGTGTCGTCGATGTCGACCACCGCCAGCTGCTCGACTCCGGAGACGACGGGCGCGTCCTTGGCCAGGGCGGTCAGGAACCTGGAGGCGACTGCGTCGAGTTGGCGCACGTGCCCGAACGTGAAGGTGCGCAGGAACGAGCCCAACGTCGAGGGTGCGTAGCAGCGGGAGAAGACCCGACCCATCCCGCCGTGACGCAGCAGGGCCATGTCGTCGAGGGAGTCGGCGCCGGCGACCATGCTCGCGACCAGCGCGTTCACCTTCGCTCCGGCGTTGGCGCCCTTGTCCGTGGGCACGCTCAGATGCTCATCGGCCAGGGCGGCAAGACCTGTCCTCTCTGCCAGTCGCAGGATCGGGACCAGCCCGGCCGAGCCGATCAGGTTCGGGTCATCGAAGACCGCTGACGTCGCCGCCGGGGTGTGAGAGAGTTGCACCTACGAGATGTCCCTTGTGATCAGGTCGGATTAAAGTGTCAAGAACTTCAATTCTCCTGCATCAC
>NZ_BAAAPO010000071.1:0-1512 GCF_039531185.1 Nostocoides veronense | reverse complement strand
GTCGGGTAGCGGTTCCTCGGCGGTGATGGTCTGCTCGCCGACTTGGATCTCGATGGTGCGGTAGCGGCGGGCGGTCCGCACGAATTTCTTGATGCTCCAGCCGGTTTGGTCCTCGACCCACCTGCTCACAGCCAACGCTGCGAACACGACGCTCAGGTGCGCCTGGATGCTCTCGCGCTTGTGGTGGAAGATCGGGCGGGCCTGCAGGTCGTGCTTGGACATCCGGAAGCTCCGCTCGATCTGGAAGAGCCGGTGGTAGGCGCCGATGACGAAGTCGGCGTCAGCGACGGCGGGGTCGAGGTTGGTCACGTACGCCTTGATCCCAGCCAGCGACCTGGCCTTGGCCTCCAGCGCCCGGTTGACGGACTTGCTGGCCCCGGTGAGGGTGACGAACCGGTTCCGTTTGACCGGCGTCTGGCCCTTGACGGCCTTCTCGGCCTTGGCGACCTGCTCGTCGATCCCGCGCAGGGTGCGCCGGGCCCGGTCGTGCTTGTACTGGTAGTAGAACGTGTGGTCACGGCGGGCATCGGTCGGGCCGGCCGGCCAGGGCTGGGTGAAGACGTGCCCGTCCGGGATCTCGGCGTCGGGGTGTCGTTCCCGCCAGGCGGTGATGACGTACGGCTCCTGGGGGATCCTCGCTCCGATGATGAACGACAGGCCGGCGGCCTCGATCGCCTTCTTGTTCGCCTCGGACACCATCCCGGCGTCCGCGACGATCGTCACGTCCGGCAGGCCGTGCGCGGCCATGAACGCTTGGATCGTCGGGATCATCGTCAGGGTCTCGGCCTTGTTCCCCTCGAACGCCTCGACCATCAGCGGGAAGCCGGTGTGGTCGGTCAGCAGCCCGATGGTGATCTGCGGCTCGAGCCGGCGTTCCTTGGAAAAGCCTGGCTCGCGGAACCCGTCACCGGCGTCGGTCTCGAAGTAGAGCGTGCTCACGTCGTACAGGACAAGGCTGGCCGGGCCGAGCCCGGCCTGCCGAGCGCACGCGGCCGCCAACTTCCTGCGGAAGTCCTCCTGCGCGAAGACCGGCAGGCGCCGGGTCACCGTCCGGTAGGCCGGCGCGCTCACGCCGACCTCCTCCAGCACCCGGGCCGAGTCCAGCTTCGAGGTCGGCTCGATGATCCGCGCCAGCACCAGGCCCCGAAACACCGGGTCGCCGGCCGCGGCCTCGAACCCCAAGACCCGGTAGGCGTGCTCGAGCGCGTCCCACAAGTGCCCCATCCGCGAGGACGTGATCGGCAACGGGCCACCCTGCCGCGGCGCCAAGCCGCTCAGGCCGAGGTCGAGCTCGCCCTGCCCGGCGGCCAGCTTCTGCCGCGCGGCCGCCTTCAACAGCTCCAGCTCGGCCTGCGTGTGCGCCGACCCGATGTGCTCCATCGTCCGGGCGCCTCGCCGGTTCGAGTACACGATCTGCACCGCCGTCGCCCCCGAAGACGTCTTCACAGTGCGCACGTACGGGGCCACGAGGACACGATAGGACCCCCGGCTAGGGCACAAATCCCGACCGTC
>NZ_BAAAPO010000070.1:0-1295 GCF_039531185.1 Nostocoides veronense | reverse complement strand
CGTTTCGGTGGTGTGGGTGGCCACGACGGCGATCCGCTCGTTGATGCCCTCCCGCAACGCCCGGCGCCGGGCGTTGCGGGAGGCCTGGACCTCCTTGAGGCTGACCTTCTGGTCGTGGTGGTCCTGGTTGATGGCCTTACAGACGAACTCCTCGTGGTCGAACACGCGGATCTCGGTGATGTCCCTGGGGTCGTAACGGATCACGACCGCCCGGCCGACATAGCCAGCCAGGGTCGGGGAGATGTAGCGCAGGCCCTGGAAGTGGATGCCATCGCGGCGCACCACCCTGGTCTGGGCGACGGTGAGCAGCAGCCCGTCGAGGTCCTCCAGGCTCTCCGGCATGCGCGGTAGCCAGCCATCGGCGATCCAGGCAGCGCGCGGGGAGGTGCCGAGCTCGCTGTGAGTCCGGTCGTTGTAGGTGATCACGAACTCCTCCAGCGCAGCGTCGAGCTCAGCCAGGGACAGCTTTGGCGTTGGCCAGGGGTGGCCCTCGGCGATGTACCCAGGCAGACCAGCCAGCAGCTCGGTGTTCACGGTCCCGAAGATCCTCTCCACCTTGCCGCGACCCTGAGGACGAGCGACAGCAGAGTGGATGAGCCGGATATGCAGGTCCACGGCTGTGCCGGTGAGTTGGTTGCTGATGAAGTCGCTGCCGTGATCGACGTAGAGCACATCGGGCAGGCCGCACATCGGCCAGGAGAGGACGGCCTTGTGCCAGATCGCCTGGCGCAGCGCCAAGGCGGTGTTCATCGCCGAGGGCGCGCCGAGGAAGACGGTGTAACCGCAGATCGCCCGGGAGTGGTCATCGATGATCGTGGTCAGCCATGGCCGGGCAGGCTTGCCGTCGGTGCCCACCACGAGGATGTCGAGCATCGTGTGGTCGGCCTGCCACATCGCATTGGGGTGCTCGGCCTGCCGTCGCAGCGCCAGTTCGTACTTGTCGCGATACGACGTCGGCCCTTCCAGGGCAAGGGTGACCATGCCCGGGTCGAGGTCGGCGATGATCGCGCGCACCACGCCATAGGAGGGCGCCGGCCATCCCCCCTCCTCGCAGATGGCGCTGATCTTGCGGTGGATGGTGATGATCGTCGGGCGGGGCTTGCTCAATGCCAGCCCCTCGATCAAGGACACGAGCTCGGAGGGCAGGTGATGGCTGCCGGCATCAGCGCGTCTTCGCGTACCGAGGCCCGTGTACCCCTCGGTGCGGTAGCGGGCGTGCCAGCGCTCCAGGGTGCGCAGCCCGACACCGGTGTCCCGGGCCAGGGCGGCGAGCGGGATCTGGTCCTCGACGTGAA
>NZ_BAAAPO010000069.1:0-1370 GCF_039531185.1 Nostocoides veronense | reverse complement strand
GGGCTGCCCTTGGGTAGGCCGGCTTCTTTGGCGCGTTGCCGGGCGCGCTTGTCCTCGATGGTGCGGATAGCCAACCAGAGGAGCTTGATCGCGGCGGCGTCGTTGGGGAAGTGGCCGCGGTTCTTGATGATCTTGCGCAGCTGGTAGTTCAAGCTCTCGATGCTGTTGGTCGTGTAGATGACCTTGCGCAGGGCTGGCCCGAACGCCAGGAACGGGGTGAACCGGTCCCAGGCGTTCTCCCACGACGCAACGGCGGCGGGGTACTTCTTGCCGAGTGTGGAGTCGGCGAACGTGGCCAGGGCCATGAGCGCGGCGTCCTCGTTGGCGGCGGTGTAGATCGGGCGCAGCATCGCGGCGACGGCCTTGCGGTCGGTGTAGGACACGAACCGCATCGAGGCCCGGATCAGGTGCACCACGCACGTTTGGACCATCGCCTGCGACCAGGTGCCCTCGATGGCCTCGGGGAAGCCGGTCAGGCCGTCGCAGCACACGATCAGCACGTCCTTGACGCCGCGGTTGGCGAGCTCGGCGCACACCGACGCCCAGAACTTCGCGCCCTCGGCGGCTTGGACCCAGATGCCCAGGACGTGCTTGACCCCGTCCATGTCGACCCCGACGGCGATGTGCGCGGCCCGGTTGGCCACGTGCGCCCCGTCGCGGATCTTGACCACGAGCGCGTCGAGGTAGATCACCGGGTAGAACGCCTCGAGCGGGCGGGTCTGCCACGCGGTGACCTCCTCGGCGACCGCGTCGGTGACCTTGCTGATCGTCTCGTGGGACAGCTCGGTGCCCAGCGTGGACGCCAAGTGGTGCTGGATGTCACGGATCGTCATCCCGCCGGCGTACAGGCTGATGATCATGTCCTCCAGCCCGCCCAGGCGGCGGGCGCCCTTGGGCACCAGCGCCGACGCGAACGTGGAGTTCCGGTCCCGAGGCTGGTCCAACGCGATGTCACCGACCTCAGTGGACACCGTCTTCGGGGTGGACCCGTTACGCGAGTTGCCCGACCCCTTCCCGGCCGGGTCGCCCTTGTCGTACCCGAGGTGACCGGTCAGCTCGGCCTCCATCCCCCGCTCGAGGACGGCCTTGATCATCTCCGGCAGGAACCCGCCCTCACCGGTCAGCGACAGCCCACGCTCATCCGTGGCAGCCATCAACTGGTCCAGCATCTCGTCGGTGAACAACTCCCGACGCAACCGGCGAGCCTCAGGCTCGACAGCGTCCTTCTTCGCTTCCTTGGTCATGCTCACAGTCAAACTCCTTCAGGGTTGGAGACCCCCTCGCTTACACAGACCATCTGATTTACATGCTGGTATGGCGTGCGCGGGGGTCGTGACCCTGAATCTGACTGGTGTCCTGCTGGATTGCCG
>NZ_BAAAPO010000068.1:353-53094 GCF_039531185.1 Nostocoides veronense | reverse complement strand
AGAGTCTGGACCTCCGACATCACCTACCTGGCCACCGGGCAGGGCTGGCTATACCTGTGCGCGATCCGGGTCAGCGGCACCGGCCACCCGGCGACCAGATCGGCGAGCAATGCCCCCAAGGCAGCCCCGTTGTCGGAGATACGCAGACCGGAGTTGTAGCGCACCAGCACCGGAGTCAGCCCGAGCACCACCCCGGTCACCTGCCGGAGTTGCTGGCCGGCCAACTGGCCGAGTTCCTTGGCTTCCTGGGATTTCATCGCATCCTCGGATCTGCGGACTGACTCCAGACTGCCACCGGCGAGAGCGAAGCGCACAATCGGACGTGACCGAAGCGGTAAACCGTCGTCAGGCCCCAGGCGTGAACAGGACGACGACGATGCCGCCGCCATCCGGGAGGGACCGATGACGAACGCCCCAGCGCACACCCGATCGCTTCGCTGGCGGGCGCTGCTGATTGCCCTCGCAACGCTCCTGGCGCTGGGAGTCGGCGCTGCGGGGAGCCCGGCGGCGAGCCCGCCCCAGGGTGGCGTCGCGATTCCCGGTCGGCTGAGCACGATCGTCAGCGATCCAACCGCCGGCGATGCCAAGGGGACGGCGATGCCGATCCGTCACCACCTCACCCTTGGCGGCACGACGATCGAGATCCCGGAATCCCAGGCGCGCGGGGTGCGCCCGGGGGCGGTCACGGCCTACCTGGCCGGGATCGGAGCCGCCGACCCGGACTCGGCCGCGCAATCACTGCGCACAGGCACCGCCCGCCTGGTCGGGCTGGAGAGCACCGGGCCCGAGCCGCGCATACCGGGCACCCATCGCGTCACGATCGTGCCGGTCTACTGGACGACGCCACCGCCGGATGTGCCGGACCCGGTCTCGGCCCTGAGCACCACGATGGGCAAGGTCGCCACCTACTACGACACGGCGACCGCCGGGCAGATCCGTTTCGTCACCGACACGGTGCTGGGCTGGAACAAGATCAGCCTCTCCCGAGAGCAGATCACCAGCTGTGACTACCCCGCGATGCTGACGAAGGCGCGGGCTTTCGCCCCATCGACGCCGCGGGACGAGCTGCATCACTTCGTCGTCTTCATGCAGTCCGCACCGGACTGCCCGTGGGGCGGCCTGGCGACCGTGGGGACCAGCGCCGATGGCGACCTGGTCAGCTGGATCAACGGCCAGGCGTGGGAAGCCTCGCTCTTCG
Source organism: Nostocoides veronense (assembly GCF_039531185.1). Classification (NCBI taxonomy): domain Bacteria; kingdom Bacillati; phylum Actinomycetota; class Actinomycetes; order Micrococcales; family Intrasporangiaceae; genus Nostocoides; species Nostocoides veronense. The sequence goes on along the minus strand of NZ_BAAAPO010000068.1, from coordinate 51,896 downwards.
TCCACGAGTACGGCCACAACCTGGGGCTGTGGCACAGCGGATACCTGCAATGCTGGAACCCCACCCGCACCATCAATGTCACGCTCTCGACGAACTGCGACCAGAAGACCTATCAGGATCCCTGGGATTTGATGGGCGCCCCGCTGAACATGCCCGGCATGATCGCCACGATCAACAAGGAGCGCCTCGGGGTGCTCGCGCCGGCGGACAATCCGCTGCTCACGTCCACGCAGCGGATCACCCTCAATCCGGTCGCCGCCACGTCCGGAGTGCGCGGTTTCCGCCTCCGCTTCGGCGAGGTCGAATACTTCGCCGAATACCGCACGAGCACCGGGCTCGATGCCTGGACCGACGATCTGAGCTATGTCGATCCGTCCGGGGTCACCCGTGACGATCCCGGTGGCGGGCTGATCGTGCGCCGCCAGGACGGCCGCTTCGGTCAGTGGGGCGAGATCGACGTGCTCGACTTCCACCCCGATGCCGACCCGCAGAACTACGCCTGGCATCCGGGGATGGAACCTGGGGAGAGCTACACCTTCGCCGAGCATGGCGTCACACTCTCCTTCGTCAGCGCGAGCGCGAGCGCGGCCGTCGTCGACGTCACTCTGACTGCCGATGACGGGGTGGATCGGTGGGACGGTCCGGATCGGTATGCCGCCTCCGCGGCCATCTCCGCGCGCAGCTTCCCCGCCGGGGTCGGCACCGCCTTCATCGCCTCCGGCGAGGTCTTCAGCGACGCCCTGAGCGGGGCGCCGGTCGCGGCGATGCTCGGCGCTCCGGTGCTGCTGGTGCGACGGGATTCGTTGCCCGCCACCATTGCCGCCGAACTGCGGCGCCTGCAGCCGACGCGCATCGTCGTTCTCGGCGGGCCGGCGACCGTCAGCGAGGCGGTGCGCGCCGATGTGGGTGCGTATGCCGTTGAGCCGGTGGTGCGCTGGGCGGGCGCCGATCGGTATGCCGCCTCGGCCGCCATCTCGGCCAGCATCTTCGACCCGGGCGTGGAGCGCGCCTTCGTGGGCTCCGGCGAGGTCTTCAGCGACGCGCTGAGCGGGGCGCCGGTCGCCGGGCTCACCCCGGGGCCGATGCTGCTGACGCGATCCGATCGCCTGCCCGAGCCCATCGTCGCCGAGCTGAAACGCTTGCGCCCCAAGCAGATTGTCATCGTGGGCGGGCCGGCGAGTGTGAGTGCTTCGGTGCAGGATCAGCTGGCATCCTTCGCATCCGACCGGGTCGTGCGGTGGTCCGGACCGGACCGCTATAGCGCCTCGGCGGCGATCTCCAAGGCGACCTTCCGGCCGGGCGTTGGGAGCGTCTTCGTGGCCAGCGGACTGGTCTTCACCGATGCGTTGTCCGGGGCTCCGGTGGCCGGGATGAATGCGTCACCGGTCCTGCTGGTGCGCACCGGCGACATCCCGGATGCCATCGCGAGTGAGTTGCGCCGCCTCAAGCCTCGGCGGATCGTCGTCCTGGGCGGCCCGGCCACCGTGACCACGCAGGTGGAGGCGGACCTCGCGGCCTATGTCACCCGCTGAGGCGGCCGCCGAGGGGCGGCGCCGGGCGGGGGCGGCGCCGGGCGGGGCGGCGGCGGGCTCGCGCGCGGCAGGTCAGGCGGGCGCGGGGTTGCCCACCAGCCGCAGCAGGGTTCCGTCCGGATCGATCAAGGCGCCTATCCGCAGGCCCGAGTCCTCGCGTCGCGGCGGGTGGATCCGGGGCCAGCCGCGGGTGGTCTCGGGGAGGCCGGCAGCACGGCATACGGCATAGAAGGCATCCACATCGTCCAGCCGCAGGCAGCAGCTGATATTGCTGGTCGCCGGGTCGACGTCCGGCCACGGAAAGAACTCCAAGGTCAGGCCACCGCGGGTCAGGATCATCCAGCCCTCGTCCCGATAGCCGGTCGTGAACCCGAGACGCCCATAGAACTGGGCCGTCGCCTCGAAGTCGCTCGAGGGCAGGTTGGGAGTCGCGTGATCCGGCATCCGGCCAGCCTAGGCCCGGCCCGGTGGCCGTGAGGGGGTCGGCGTGCGCCGGTTGTCACCCCGGTCAGAGCCCGAGGCGCTTGGCCACCTCGGGACCACCCATCTCGCGGATCACCTCGGGGTCGCCCACGACGACCAGTCGGTCGGTGGCGCGGGAGAGCCCGACATACAGCTTCTCCCGGCTGCGGTCGTGGGCGTTCGACTCGTTGACACAGAGCACAACCACCCGGCGCTCGAGTCCCTTGAAGCCGAGCACGTGCCCGTAGAAGACCTGATCAGCGTCCCAATAGCTGTCCCAGTAGCTGCCTTGGCCGTCCGCCTCCTGCCGGGCCACCTGCTCGGGGTGGCGCCGGCCGGTGGTGATGAGCGCCAGGTCCTCGGGGCGCCAGCCCTCGTCCAGCAGCGGGTCGATCTGGTCGTCGGCGACGTCCATGGCCGTCGCCGGGGCGCAGGCGATGAAGGTCACCTCGGGCCCGTCGCCGCCCAGGAATCGCATCCGACTCGGAGTCAGCGGGGCGAAGACGTCGGCGATCTGCTTGGTGTTGCGCAGATTGTGGTCCAGGACCAGCGGGACGAGTTGCACCGGCGGGCGACCGAAGCGCGGGAAGACCCGCTGGTTCTCATCGGAATAGACGAAAAGGCCGCCGCTGTCGGGATCGACCAGCGCCCCGAGGAGGGGCAGCCACCAGGCGTCGGCGAAGTCCTGCGCCTCGTCCACCACGATCGAGTCGAAGCGCCGTTGCGGTGGCAGCTCCTCGACCAGCTCGCGCATTCGGGCCGGAAGATCGTTCTCCCAGAACGCAATATTCTCCCGGTCCCCGAAGTCAGCGACCCCGAGATAGCCGGCGAACTCCTCATAGGTGCCCACGAAGGCCGGCCGCCGATTCCGCGGCCAGGACTGGGTGATCCGCGTGAAGTAGGAGGCCAGGCCGATGGAATAGCACAGCAGCGCCACCCGCTGCGCCCGTCGCTCCGCACGTCCGGCGGTCAGCGCGCGGACTTGGGCCAGGGCCAAGGACGTCTTGCCACTGCCCGCCCCTCCGCGGATCTCGACCCGGTTCAGCAGGCGCGTCACGTCCAGGATCATCGCCTGCTCTGCCGTCAGCCGCTCGGCTCGGTCCTCCCGTTCGCCCGCGAGCGCCACCACATCGCGCAGCGGCAGATTGCGCCCGCGAAGGATCTCGACGATCTGGTCGGTATCCCGCGGGGTCGGAGCCGGGAGGCCGTGCTCCGGCCGGAGCGCGCGGAGCCGCTCGGCCAGTTGCGCCAGGTCGTCGCGATCGTGCACGAGGGCTCGGGGGCAGTCCGGCAGCGCGAAATCGGCATCGACGCTGGAATACGGCAGCACGATCGCGTGCCCCCACCGCAGCCGCCCGCGGCTCCACCGCGGGTCGCTCTCGACATACGCCCGCACTGCATACTTCGCGCTGGTCGCCTGGGCGACGGGGTCGATGTTCGTGACCCCGTATGCCGTGTGCTGGCGCCACTGACCCGCCTGGTCGATCTCGATCGAGCCGCCCTTGACCTCGATCACCACGGCGCCCACCCCCGGGATCAGCACGAGCAGGTCGATCTCGTACTCGCGCTGCGCATCGGTCAGCGGGAGGTTGGCCAGGATGGTCCAGTCCGGTGGAGCCTGGGCCATCAGCTGCTCCCAGACCAGCTGTTCGGACTCGGTGCGCCAGACCGGATCCGGGGGTATGGCGCGGGGGGCGTCGACGGTCATGGCCTCAGTGTCGCGAACGCGCGGCCTTGCGGATGGCGTCGACCATCTCCCAGAGCGCGATGGCCAGCAGCACCAGCACCAGGACTCGCATGGTCCGCTCCTGGTCGCCAAGGGCCTCGTGATAGGGCCAGTTCGTCGGCAGGGTGTCCCAGGCAATCAGGTCGTTGCGCCCGGCCAGCCACACCAGCGGCGCGGTGAAGAGAAGCGTGCCGGCCAGGCTGGCGATCGCGGTGGGCCAGGACCAGCGTCCGCGGGCCAGAACGTGGACCGAGGCGAGCAGGCTCACGGCCAGGCCTGCGGCGAGCACCCAGCGCAGGGAGTATGCGGTGTCGGTGAAGATCTGCCCCCAGCGCACCTGATCGACGGAGCCGCCAAGGCGCCCGGGCAGCAGGACCAGGGTCAGCACGAAGGCCTCCAGGATGACCGCGGCGATGCCCTCACCCCAGGAGACTTGGCGCGCCTGCGGCTCCGGCAGGTCGCCAGGGTCCCAGTCCTCGGCGCTGCCGAACCCGTCGATGACCTCGCTCCCGCTGCGCTCGGCGATCGCGTAACCCACGGTGACCCAGAAGGCCACCATCACCGTGGCGACGAAGACACTGCTGACAATGCTGCCCAGGAGGTCGACCAGCGAGCCGGAGTCCCCCAGTCCCGACAGCAGGGTGACCGCACCGGCGAGCAGCGGCACCCAACTGAGCAGCATCGTCATGGTGCGTCGCCACGCGGGATACAGCCGCGGGCCGATCAGCACCCGGCCGACCCCGCGATAGCTCGCCGCGAGCGTGCTCGGGTCTCCCAGCGTCAGCAGCGCCGCGTGCTCGGCCGCGGACGGGTCGGTCCCCGGCGGCGCGGCGGCCACGGTGTCCTCGATCGTGCCGCGCAACTCGGCGGCAATATCGGCACGCTGATCCTCGGGCAGATGGGCCGTGACGGCGTGCACATAGCGGTCGGTCAATGAAGTCATCGTCATCCCCTTGTCGTGAGTGTCTCGAGTGCGGTGGTCAGGCCACGCCATTCGCCCATCAGTTCCGCGAGAGCGGACTCGCCAGCTGTGGTGAGCACATAGAACTTGCGCGGCCGGCTCTCGTCGGTATTCCACTGGCTGGTCAGCAACCCCTGCCTCTCCAGTCGGCGCAGCAGCGGATAGAGCGTGTTGCCCTCGACCTCGATCCCGGCCTGGGCCAGGTGCTCGAGCAGGGCATAGCCATAACGCGGCTCCCCCAGGCTCGCGAGGGCAGCCAGCACCACCGTGCCTCGGCGCAACTCCTGGCTGTGCGTCGCCAGCGTCTCCTCGGTAGCCATGCCTCACACCATACTATGTGCCACACACTATTGTCTAATGCACATTGCTGCCTTGGCTGCCTGGTGTTGACCCCGTTTGACGGACATCCTGACTGGCCAGCTTCGGCTGGCGGGAGAGGATGCCCTTATGGGTGCTAGTCGCAGGAAGTTCACCCCGCAGTACCGGCGTGATGCCGCGCGTCTGGTCATCGATTCGGGACGCACGGCGCGTGCGGTCGCGGACGAGATCGGGGTCGGGGAGCAGTTGCTGGTCGGTGGGTCGCGAATGAGCGGGCTCGGATGGAGGATCCGCCGCCGGCGGTCGATATCAACGAGCGGGCCGAGTTGGAGCGGTTACGGGCGGAGAACACGCAGCTGCGGATGGATCGGGAGTTCCTGAAAAAAGCAGCGGCCTTCTTCGCAGCGGAGAACGCATCGAACCCGACACAGCGTTCGCGGTGATCCACGCGGAGAAGGCCACTCTTAGGACGGGGCCGTCGGTGACGGTCTCACGCATGTGTGACCTGCCCGGGTTGTCTCGGTCGGGGTATTACGACTGGGCCACGCGACAACACGCCGGGCCCGGGCCGCGCGAGGCACGGCTGCTGGCGTTAGCGGACGAAGTCCGTCGTGCGCACAAGGACTCCGACGGGGCGTACGGGGCCCCGCGAATCACCGCCGAGTTACGCCCTGCCGGGGAAGTGGTCTCGGTGAAGACGGCGGCGAAAGTGATGCGCCGCACCGGGATCGAGGGCATCAGCCCTCGCACCTGGCACCCGGTCACCACGATTGTGGATCCCTCGCCACACGCGATCCCAGACCTGGTCGAGCGGCGTTTCGACACCGGAGAGGTGAACAGAGTCTGGACCTCCGACATCACCTACCTGGCCACCGGGCAGGGCTGGCTATACCTGTGCGCGATCCGCGACGGCTGTTCCCGACGCGTCCACGGGTACGCCTTCAGCGACAGCCTGCACACCGATCTCGTCGAGGACGCCCTGCGCCGCGCCGTGACCTTCCGCCACGGCGACACCCACGGGGTCATCCTGCACGCGGACCGCGGCTGCCAATACACCTCGCAGCAACTCCACGACGCGGCCGAAGCTCTCAACGTCCGACTGTCCGTCGGCCGCACCGGCGTCTGCTGGGACAACGCGCAACAAGAGAGCTTCTGGTCAACGCTGAAGACCGAGTTCTACCACCGCTACCAGTTCACCACCCACGCCGCCGCAATCCACGGCGTCACCGAATGGATCGAGACCGTGTACAACCGCCGCCGACGCCACTCAGCCCTCGGCTACACCCCGGTAGCCTTCGAACACCACATCACCACCGCGGCACAAGCCGCATAACCGATGTCCGTCAAACGGTGACAACCCCAGCGGACATACTCCATGGTCGGGGTAGCCGGATTTGAACCGGCGGCCTTCCGCTCCCAAAGCGGACGCGCTACCAACCTGCGCCATACCCCGGGGCGGGGGCCCTACTAACCTCTGCTAGCAGAACTTAATCAACTCCGCGCACCGTGCAAGCTGTGCGGATTCGACTAACGTCTGCTAGCAGAGGTTAGGGGCAAACACGTCCCGGAGCGGGCGACGAGAATCGAACTCGCGTAATCAGTTTGGAAGACTGAGGCTCTACCATTGAGCTACGCCCGCGCGCCGTCCGCGCCGGGGCGCGCACGAAGCGAGGGCCAGCCTACCTGCCCGCCGCAGGCGCCCGAAATCGCTTAATCCGCCGGTTCCCTAGACTCCGGCGTATGCCGCCCGCTCCCCTGACCGCGCACCAGCGCCAGGCCCTGGACGCCCTGGACGAGGACCGGCTGGTCGCCGATCTGGTCGCCCTGGTCCGCGCGCCGAGCGTGACCGGCACCGATGTCGAGTCCGAACAACAGCACTGGCGCGCGCTTTCGAGGAGGTCGGGCTGGAAACCGACCTTTGGCGCCTCGACCTCGACGCCCTGCACGCGGACCCCGACTTTCCCGGCACTGAGGCCGAGCGCAGCGAGGGCTATGGCCTGGTCGGCACCACCCCCGGCAACCCTCACCAGCCACCGGCACTCATCCTCCAAGGCCACACCGATGTCGTGCCCACGGGCGATCTGGCCCAGTGGACCGACGGCGATCCGTTCTCCGGCGCCATCCGCGACGGCGCCGTACACGGCCGGGGCGCCTGCGATATGAAGGCTGGTGTCGCGGTCAATCTCGCCGTCGCGCGGGCCCTGCACGCCAGTCTCGCTGCCGTTCACGATCTTCGTCTTCATCGCCGGCCCGTCTGCGATCCCGGAGGACATCCAGGAGGCGGCGACGGTCGACGGCGCGAGCCCGTGGCAGCGCTATCGCCGCATCACCTTGCCGCTGCTGCGTCCCGCGCTGATGGTCGCCACCGTCCTCAACGCGATCTACGTCTTCAATTCTTTTCCGATCGTCTACACCCTCAACGACTGCAATCCCGGTTTCCTCCACGACACGACGATCACGTTCATGTACAAGCTGGCCTTCAAGAGACAGGAGAAGGATGTCGGTATGTCGGCCGACGCCGGCGTCATCAATGGCCTGCTCATCCTGCTGGTCGTGATGCTCTATCTGCGGATCATCAACTGGCGTGAGGAGACGCGCCGATGAGCGCTGTCCCCGGCCGCACGCCTTTCCTATTGCTCGTGCTGGTCACCCAGATGTTCGCGCCGACGTCACTGGTCGTCGGGCTCTATCGCCAGTTCTTCGAGCTGACGCTGATCAACACCTATGCCGCCCTGATCCTGACCAATGCGGCCTACAACGCGGGCAGCATCAAGTGATGCTGCTCGACCTGCACTGCCACGGCGCCCTCGGTGCGAACTTCGGCACCGATGAGGCCACCTCGCGCCGGGCGGCGGCCTACCACCGCAGCCAGGGTGCGTATGTCGTCGCCAGCCTGGTCAGCGCCGCACCGGACCGGCTGGAGCAGCAGGTCCGGGTGCTTGCGCCGCTCGTCGCCGACGGCACGATCCTCGGAATCCACCTCGAAGGCCCCTGCCTCGCCCACGACCGCCGCGGCGCCCACGACCCGGGCGCGCTGATCGACCCCGACTGCGCCCTTGTGGACCGGCTCGCCGACGCCGTGGCTGAGGCCGGAGCCCCCGGCGCGATCGTGCACTGGACCTTCGCCCCGGAGCTGCCCGGCGCCGCGGCTTTCGCGAAAGCCTTGGTGCGGCACGGGATTCGGCCGGCGATCGGGCATACAGCAGCCAGCGCAGCGCAGGTGCGCACCGCCATCGACCTCGCCCTCGACGCGGGAAGCGGGCCGCCGCTGATCACGCACCTCTTCAACGGTATGCCGCCCCTGCACCACCGCGATGGCGGCCCGGTGGCCGCCGCCCTCGCCGCCGCGGCACAGGGCGAGGTGATCGTCGAGCTGATCGCCGACGGGGTGCATGTCGCGCCCGAGGTCGTGGGGATGGTCTTCGATCTGCTGGGGCCGGAGCACATCGCGCTCGTCTCCGATGCCATGTCGGCGACCGGCCTCGGCGATGGCGACTATCTCCTCGGCGAACTCGCCGTCCGGGTCAGCGAGGGCGTAGCCCGACTGGTCGACGGCGGCTCGATCGCGGGAAGCACGAGCAGCCTGCCGACCTGCCGGGACTGGGCGATCGCGACGGCCGGTCTCGACGCAGAACTCGCAGATCAGGCCGCGACCGCGACGCCGGGCGTGGTGCTCGGGAGTCGGCTGGGACTGGTGTGATCAGGCTGACTGGTAGGATGCCTGCGGGAAATCTGCCGGTTTCCTCTCGTGTTGTGTCGCCTCAGGGGAAATGCCGCCATGTCTGATCGCCACCGCGGATCGTCCCGTTCCCGACGGGCCATATCCCTTCCGGTTGCCGTCATGGCACTCGCCGGAGGCTTGGCGCTTGCGCCCGCCGCCACCGCCGGAGTTGGCAACCCGATTGCTGCGGGGATCGCCTTCGCGACCGGCACGGAGTCCTCCACGAGCAGCAGCACGACGTCGTTCACGCCGCCGGAGACCAGCACAACGACGACCACCACGGAGCCGACGTCCACGACGACGACCGAGCCGAGCTCGACGTCCACGACGACGACCGAGCCGAGCTCGACGTCCTCCACGTCGACCTTCACGCCCCCGGAGACCTCGACGACCACCCCGGTCGAGACGACGACCAGCTTCACGCCGCCTACATCGTCGACCAGCACCTTCAGCCCGCCCTCCTCGTCGTCGACCTCGGTCACGCCGCGGCCCTCGTCGTCGAGCACCACGAGCACCTCGACCTCGACCACCCCCCGGTCCACCAGCACGGTCTCGACGCCTCCCCCCGCCTCGACGTCGACCAGCACCTCGACCTCCACGTCCTCCTCGACCAGCACCGAAGACGAGGTCGTGGTCCCCAGCGACGACGAGACCAGCGAAGGCCCCGGCATCCAGGAGAAGGTCGGGACCATCGCCAGCGAAATCTTCAATGGCGGCACCAACTGGGACCTGATCAAGAAGACCTTCGTGGGCCTCGCCCTGGCCGGACTTGCCGGCCTCGGGGTCGCCGTCATGCGTCCGCGGCGCCACTAACGCCGCTCTAGCGCCAGCCACAGCGCTCGAAGGTCACCCGCAGGTAGAGCGGGGGGCGACCGGCCGCCATACCCTTGCGCTCGAAGCCGTCATCGTCCTTCCACGCCGGCCGCTCGATCTGCTCCACGCGACCGGGCCCGAAGGCGGCAAGCTGATCGCGAGTCCAGTCGGCATACACCGGGTGGTCGGTGCCGATGAGCAGCTCCCCGCCCGGCTCGAGCACCCCGGCGATCGCCTCGATGGTCCGCCGCTGGACGAACCGCCGCTTGGCATGTTTCGCCTTGGGCCACGGGTCAGGGAAGAACAGATGCACCGCTCGCAGGCTGTGCGGCGCGATCCCGCCGCCGAGCAGCTCCATGGCATCGCGGGCATACACCCGCACATTGGTCAGCCCCTGATCCTGGACGACAGCCAGCATCCGCACGACCCCGGGCAGGTGCACTTCCGCCGTCAGGACATCATGGTCCGGGTGCGCCGCGGCATACCCGATCGCCGCGCCACCATGCCCCGAGCCGATCTCCAGCACCAGCGGCGCCAGGCGCCCGAACTCGCGCTCCGGGTCGAGCGGCAATTGCTCCACGCGATATGCGGGGAGCAAGTCCTCCAGCCGGCGCCGGGTCAGATCAGAGACCCGATAGCGCGGCGTGAAGGTGCGGATCGGACGCGGATTCTCGACGTCGAGTGGCCACCCGCCACCGATGAGGGAATCCGGTGCGCGAGAAGGGGATTCGGGCTCGCTCATCCGCGCCAGATCACCAGCGCCGCGCGATCGTCGTTCACCCCGCCTCGCGCCGAATCGACGAGTTCCTGCGCCAGTCCCGAGAAACTGCCTTCTCGCACAAAGCGTTCCGCCAGCCCACCGACCCAGTCGATGCCATCGGCCAGGTCGGATTCGCGGGACTCGATGACGCCATCAGTGAAGAGCACGAGCACATCGCCCGTCTGCATCTCGCCATTGCTGCGGGGGAAGGTCATGCCCTCCATCAGCCCAAGTGCCGGGCCCTGGGATTGTGTGACCTCACGCCAGGTACCTGTCGCGGCCCGGAATTGCATGGCGGGCGGGTGCCCGGCACCGCTGACCGAGAAGTGGCCGAAGACCGGGTCGAGGTCGACATGGACGGCGGTGGCAAAACCCTCGGCCCAGGCCTGGCGCACGAGGAAGGTGTTGGCGGCGTCGAGGAAGCGCCAGGGCTCGACCTGGCCCAGCAGCCCGCTCAAGGCTGCCGAGGTCGTCATCCCGCGGGTGCCGGCCCGCAGGCCCTTTCCGCTGACATCGACGAGCGCGAACTCGGCGTGCCGGCGATGGAAGCCTTCGGCGCACAGGATGATGTCACCGCGGAAGGCATCGCCATATGCCCCGTCGACGGCGCACTCCGCATGCCAGCCCTCGGGCAGCGGCGGGATCGCCCCGAACTGTCCCTGCGCCGCATGCAGTGCCCGCAACAGATGCTCGCCCGTTGTGCCATAAACCCCCAGCCCCTCGCGGGCCCGAGCCACGAAGAACATCGCGGCGGCGGTCGAGGCAAGCGCGGCCGCCACCGACACACTGCGCCACAGGGCCGGCTCACCCACCGTCAAGGTCAGCAGATAGCAGCCGACCAGCCACCCATAGAAGATCAACAGTCGATGCAGCGACAGGCCCAGGCCGGCAAGCACGACCAGGGGCGCGAGCGTCCCGCGCGGCACATCATTGGGCCAGCGCCAGACCAGCACCGAGACCGCGAGCGCGGCGAGACACAGCACGACCAGCCGAACCGGCTCCGCGGGCCCGTGGGCCGCGGCGGAGGCCAGCCAGCGTTGCGCCTGCGCGGTCCGGGAGGTCACCCGTTCCGTCGCGGCGTGGGTCGCCATCTAGGCCGGCTCAGGCAATGGCGGCAGACGACCGTCGCGTTGGTAGGCGCTGAGCATGTCGATGCGCCGCTGGTGACGGGCATCGTGGGAGAACGGGGTGCCCAGGAAGGCTGCCACCATCGCCTTGGCTTCCTCGACCGTATTCATCCGGGCGCCGATCGAGAGCACCTGCGCGTCATTGTGTTCGCGGGCCAGACGCGCCAGTTCCTCGTTATAGGCGAGGGCGGCCCGGATCCCCACCACCTTGTTCGCGGCGATCTGCTCGCCATTGCCTGAGCCGCCGAGGACGATCCCCAGCGAGTCTGGCTCGGCCGCAACGGCTTCGGCCGCGCGGAGCACAAAGACGGGATAGTCGTCCTGCGCGTCATAGACGAACGGTCCGTGGCTGATCGCTTCGTGCCCCAGCTCGCCAACGAAGGAGACAAGCTCCCCGAGCAGGTCGTATGCCGCGTGGTCCCCGCCGAGATGAACGCGCATCTCAGGCCTCCGTATCGAAGATCGGGCCGGTGGTCCGGGTGCGTTTGAGTTCGTAGAAACCGGGCGTCCCGGCGACGAGCACGCAGCCGTCCCAAAGGCGGCCGGCCGTTTCGCCCTTGGGGGCTGGCGAGATGACCGGGCCGAAGAAGGCGATGCCGTCAACCGCGATGACGGGGGTGCCGACCTCGTCGCCGACCAGCGAGATGGCGCGCTCGTGCGAGGCCGTGAGCGCCTCGTCATACTCCGTGCTCGTAGCGGCCGCAGCCAACTCGGCGGGCAGGCCGACCTCAGCGAGCGCCTCGGCTATGACCGCGTCGTAATCCTTATTGGCCTGGTGATGGATCCGCTCGCCCAGGGCGTCATAGAGCGGCTTGATGACTTGGTCACCGTGGGCCTGCCGAGCCGCGATGAGCACGCGCACCGGACCCCAGGCGCGGTCCATCAGGTCGCGATAGTCGGGGGGCAGGTCGCGGCCTTCGTTAAGGACTGCGAGGCTCATGATCGACCAGGTCACCTGCACCGAACGGATCTTCTCGACCTCCATCAGCCAGCGCGAGGTCATCCAGGCCCACGGGCAGACCGGGTCGAACCACATCTCGGCGGATGCCGGCGCGGCCGCAGATCCTGAACTGTCGGTAACCATGACCCCAAACCTACGCTACGGCGCAAGGGCCTACCTCGCGTGACAGGATGGGCTCGACGCCCGCAGCCCGCCTGCGGCGCTCCCAACACCCGCCGAACCCAGGAGTATCCCCGTGCCGGGAACCAATCTGACCCGTGACGAGGCGCGATCTCGCGCCGAGCATATTCAGGTGGCCAGCTATGCCGTCGATCTGGACCTGACGACCTCGCCGGACACCTTCCGCAGCGTCACGACCGTGCAGTTCACCTCCAGCGCGCCGGGGTCGGACACCTTCCTCGATCTGATCGCCCCGAGCGTCGAGGCGATCACTCTCAATGGCTCCGCGCTGGACCCGGCGACGCATTTCGATGGCGCCCGGATCAGCCTGCCGGACCTTGCCGCGGACAATGCGGTCGTCATCGACGCGACCTGCGCCTATATGAACACCGGTGAGGGAATGCACCGCTTCGTCGACCCGGTCGACGACGAGGTCTACCTCTACACCCAGTTCGAGGTACCCGACAGCCGGCGGATCATGGCTGTCTTCGAGCAGCCGGATCTCAAGGCAGAGTTCACGTTCAGCGTCACGGCGCCCGATCACTGGCAGGTTGTCTCTAATAGCATCACGCCCGAGTCCGAGGCGGTCCGCGAGGGCGTGGCCCGCTGGTCCTTCCCGCCGACCGCCCGGATCTCGTCCTACATCACTGCGCTCGTGGCCGGGCCGTATGACGTGGTGCGCGACTCGGTAACCACCCGCGCCGGGGAGATTCCGCTGGGCGTCTTCTGCCGCAAGTCGATGACGCCCTATCTCGACGCCGATAACATCCTCGATTGCACCAAGCGCGGCTTCGCGTTCTTCGAGGAGATGTTCGACTCGCCCTATCCGTTCACGAAATACGATCAGCTCTTCACGCCCGAATACAACATGGGCGCGATGGAGAACGCCGGCTGCGTGACGATCAACGAGATGTACGTCTTCCGCGGCAAGGTCCCGGACGCGCTCATCGAACGTCGCGCGCTGACGATCCTGCACGAGCTCGCGCACATGTGGTTCGGCAATCTCGTCACGATGCAGTGGTGGAACGACCTGTGGCTCAACGAGTCGTTCGCCGAGTGGGCCTCGACCACCTGCCAGGCCGAGGTGACGCAATGGTCGAGCGCCTGGACGACCTTCTGCACGCATGAGAAGGCTTGGGCCTATCGCCAGGATCAGCTCTCCTCCACCCACCCCATCGTCGCGACGATCGGCGACCTGCACGATGTCGAGACGAACTTCGATGGCATCACCTATGCCAAGGGCGCCTCGGTCTTGAAGCAATTGGTCGCGTATGCCGGCCGCGAGCACTTCGTCGCCGGGCTGCGGGCCTACTTCGCGAAGCACGCCTGGGGCAACACGACCCTCGCCGACCTGCTCGGGGAATTGGAGGCCGCCTCCGGTCGCGATTTGCAGACCTGGTCGGGTCAGTGGCTGGAGACCTCAGGCGTCAACATCCTGCGCCCGGTCATCAGCACCGATGATCGCGGAGCCATCTCCTCAGCTGTCATCGAGCAGAGCGTTGCCTCCGGCGATGACCTCTTGCGCCCGCACAGCCTGCGCATCGGGGCCTACGACCTGGACGGCGAATCCTTCGTCCGCTCAGCGGTTTTCGATGTCGACGTCGACGGCGCGCAGACACCGGTGCCGGAACTGATCGGTCTGCAGCAGCCGGCCGTGCTGCTGGTCAACGACGACGATCTCGCCTACGCCAAGATCCGCTTCGACGAGCGTTCGCTCGCCTCGGTGCTGGCCCGGCCGCGCGGTTTCACCGAAACCCTCCCCCATTCCCTCGCCGTTGCCGCCCTGTGGGATATGACGCGCGATGGGGAGATGCGCGCCAGCGACTACCTCACCTTCGCCCTCGCCGTGGTCGACGGGGAGCGCGATTCGACGCTGCTGCGCAGCCTGCTCGCGCAGATCTCGACCTGCCTGTCGCACTATCTCGCGCCGGAACACCGGGCCGCGGCTCGCCTCGAGGTGGTCGAGAAGCTACGGGCGATGGCCCTGGCGGCACCGGCCGGCAGCGACGCGCAATTGCAGTTGGTGTCCGCATATGCCGTGCTCCTGGCCCCCGGCGACGACCCCGCCCTGGTTCGCGGGCTGCTCGACGGCAGCGCGCCGCTGGACGGACTGGCCATCGACCCGGATATGCGGTGGACGCTGGTGACCTCCCTGGCCGCGATCGGCGCCGAGGAGGGCGACCTCGTGGCCGCCGAATTGGAGCGCGACAGCACCTCTAATGGCCGTGAACGCGCCGCCCGCGCCCGCGCCGCGCGCCCGACCGCGGAAGCGAAGGCGGCGGCCTGGGCCGAGGGCGTCGAGAACGAGAAGACGCCGAACTCGGTGATCATGGCGCTGGCCATGGGCTTCAACAAGGCCGACGACCCGGCCCTGCTACAGCCTTATGTCGCGAAATTCCTCGACGTGATTTTGCAAGTCGCCAAGACCCGCACCTTCGCCATCGCCGAGGAAATCAACGGCTTCTTCCCCAGCGGCCTGGCCGGGCCGGAGCTCCTCGCCGCGACCAATGAGTGGCTCGCGGCGAATCCGGATGCGCCCGCCACGGTCCGGCGCACGATGGCCGAGAATCGCGATGGTGTCGCCCGGGCCGTGACCGCCCAGGAGCGCGACCGGGCCCAGGCCTGAGCGATGTCGGGCACCGTCGTGCCACTCCTGACCCGGCACGAACTGTGGGAGGGGTTTCAAGGCGTGCCGATGCGGATCGTCGCAACGATCCTCGGGGCGACGATCCTGCGCTGGCTGCTGCACCGCGTCATCCGCCGGGCGATCGCGCTCGCCATCGCCCGCGGTGACCGGGAGGAGTCCTCGCGCACGGGTCGGTTTGTCGCGCACGCCACCGGCTGGTCGATCGACCGCCACCGGCAACGCTTGGCGACGCTGGGGACCCTGCTGCGCAGCACGGTGACCTTGGTCGTCGCGCTCGTGGCGATCCTGACGATCATGTCGCTCTTGGGGCTGCCGCTCGCGCCGCTGCTCGCCTCGGCCGGCGTCGGCGGTCTCGCGCTGGGGTTCGGCGCGCAGAGCCTCGTCAAAGACTTCATCTCCGGTGTCTTCATGATCATGGAGGATCAGTACGGCGTCGGCGATGTCGTCGACCTCGGCGAGGTGACGGGCACCGTCGAGGATGTCTCGCTGCGGATCACGACCGTGCGTGATGCCAATGGCGTGACCTGGCATGTGCGCAATGGGGAGATTCTGCGTGTCGGCAACAAGAGCCAGGGCTGGGCGCAGGTTGTCGTGGACCTGCCGGTCGGTTATGACGCCGATGTCGAGAAGGCCTTGCAGGCTCTCGACCGGGTCGTCGCTGACTTTGCCGCCGATCCCCAGTGGTCGGACAAGGTCGTCGACGCGCCGAGCGTCCTGGGCGTCGAGTCCTTGGTCGGTGGCGCCATGACCTTGCGGATGATCGCCAAGTGCGTTGCGGGACAGGAGTTCTCAGTGCAGCGAGAGGTGCGCCTGCGCGCCAAGAACGCACTGGACTCGGCCGGGATCCCGGGGCCGCGACCAAGCGGCATACTCCCGGCACCAGGAGGTGCGGCGTGAGCGAGGCCAGCTTCTATGAGGCCATCGGTGGCCACGAGACCTTCGAGCGCTTGGTCGCGGTCTTCTATGCGGGCGTGGCAGGCGATGAACCCCTGCGCGCGCTCTATCCCGAAGAAGATCTCGGCCCGGCGGCCGACCGGCTGCGGATGTTCCTCGAGCAGTACTGGGGTGGGCCGACGACCTATTCGCAGCAGCGCGGCCACCCCCGGCTGCGGATGCGTCACGTTCCATATGCCGTCACCCCCGACATGCGGGACCGCTGGCTGTTGCACATGATGGACGCGGTCGACGCCATCGGGCTGGATCCCCAGCACGACGCGACGCTGCGCGACTATCTCACGCGGGCGGCATACAGCCTGGTCAACGCGATGGAATGAGGCTCGGGCTCAGGGGCGCAAGCCGCGTGCGGCGAAGACCGCCGTCAGCGCCTCCAAGTCGTCGGTGACGATGCCGTCGACACCGAGGTCGAGCAACTCGGTCATCTCCCGTGGGTCGTCGATCGTCCAGACGTGCAGGTGCTTGCCCACCGCGTGCACGCGCCGCACCAGCGCCGGCGTGACGAGTTCGATGCGCCGGCCACGCACCACATGACGTCGCGGGATCTGCAGCACCGGCGACGACGAATGCAGCAGCCGCGAAAGCGGCAGCGGGCCATATCGCAGGCCGACGATCCCGGCTTGTCCCGCGGCGGTGGCCAGGCGCGGGCCGAGTCCTTTGCGCACCGCCCGCAGCCTGGACTCCGAGAACGATCCGACGCAGATGCGGTCGAGCACGTCCATCGAGCGCACGGTCTCAATCAGTGGCGCAATCGCCCCGGCGGCCTTGACGTCGATGTTGACGTGCGCCGCGGGGAAGCTCTCGAGCACCTCGACCAGCGTGGGGATGGCATCGCCCGCGGCGGTGCGGACCGACGCGAGATCGGACGAGGAGACGTCTGCGATGGCGCCGCGGCCGTCGGTGACCCGGTCCAGATGCGTGTCGTGGAAGGCGACAAGCTGCCCATCCTTGGTGGCGTGGACATCGGTCTCGAGATAGCGGAAACCGAGCCGGACCGCCTCGGCAAAGGCGGCAATCGTGTTCTCTCGCTGCAGATTTGGGGTATGCAGTGCCCCGCCCCGATGCGCGAGGCCGACCGGTCCCGTCAGGTCGAAATAGGGGTGGTCGGCCGCGCGCATCGGTCGCTCAGATCCGCGCCCAGATGGCGGTGTCCGTCGGGACCAGTCCGTCCGCGGTGAGCTCGCCCGAGGCCACCAGCACCTCAGCGCCGTCAGGCAGGCGTGCCGCATCGGAGCCGAGATTGAGCAGGACGAGCGTCGGGAAGCGGTCGTTCAGGCCGCTGTTGACATAGGCCACGATGTCGTCGCCGAGACCATCAACCCGAGCCAGACTCCCGAGGCCGAGTTCGCGCTCCGCGCGAGTCCTCAGCAGCGCCCGGTAGAGCTCCAGCGTGGAACCGTCGACGCCCACCTGCAGGTCGGCCGCGAGGGCGGCATACGACGTCGGCTGCGGAAGCCAGGTCTTGCCGCCGGGGCCAAAGCCGAGCCCGGGCTCGCCCGCCACCCACGGCAGGGGGACGCGGCAGCCGTCGCGGCCGAGTTCCTTGCCGCCGGTGCGCAGATAGACCGGATCCTCCCGCAGGTCGTCGGGCAGGGCGGTGGCCTCCGGCAGCCCGAGTTCCTCGCCCTGGCAGAGATAGGCCGATCCCGGCAGCGCGAGCATGAGGGTCGTCGCCGCCCGGGCCCGGCGCAGGCCCAGCGCCTGGTCGGGCTGCGGATCGGCCGCGCCGATGCCGTTCGGGCGGCGCTCGCCGATGGGCAGCGCGAGGCGGCTGGCGTGGCGCACCACATCGTGGTTGCTCAACACCCAGGTCGCGGGCGCGCCGACGGAATCGCACACTTCGAGCGACTTGGCGATCACGGCATACAGATCGGCTGCGCGCCAAGGGCATTCGAGGAAGTCGAAGTTGAAGGCCTGGTGGAACTCGTCGTGACGGATGTAGAGGGCGGCCCGCTCCGGCGGGTTGACCCAGGCCTCGGCGCACAGGATGCGGTCCGGCTCGCCATAGGAGTCCAGCAGGGCGCGCCAGGACTGGTAGATGTCGTGGACGCCGTCCTTGTCCCACATCGGCGCGTCACTGGTGGGGCGCTCCTCGTCCTCGGGGCCGAGCAGTTCGAGCTCGCCATCCCAGTCCGGCAGGGCCGGGTCCTTGACGAGGCCGTGGGCGACATCGACCCGGAAGCCGGCGACGCCGCGCTGCACCCAGAAGTCGAGGATGTCGAGGAACTCCTGACGAACGTCCGGGTGTTCCCAATTCAGGTCCGGCTGGGTGACATCGAAGATGTGGAGGTACCACTGGCCCAGGCTGCCGTCGGTCTCGGTGACGCGCGTCCACCCCGGGCCACCGAAGACGGACTTCCAGTTGTTGGGCGGCAATTCGCCGTTCTCACCGCGTCCGTTGCGGAACATATAGCGCTCCCGCTCCGGGCTGCCCGGCCCGGCCGCGAGGGCCGCCTGGAACCACGGGTGCTCGGATGAGGAGTGATTGGGCACCAGGTCGACGATGACCTTCAGGCCGGCGGCATCGGCGTCCGCGATCAGGCCCTCGAAATCTGCGAGCGATCCGAAGAGCGGGTCGATATCGCGATAGTCCGCGACGTCATAGCCGGCGTCGTGCTGCGGCGAGACATAAAACGGCGAGAACCAGACCGCGTCGACGCCGAGCGCCTTCAGGTAGGGCAATTTCGCGCGCGCACCGGGCAGGTCGCCGATGCCACTTCCGTCGCTGTCGGCGAAGGAACGCGGATAGATCTGGTAGATCACCGCATGGCGCCACCAGGCCGCATTCGCGGCGTCGTGGTCATGGATCGTGGTCGTCGCGAGAGTCGTCACGAGGGCCTATTCCATCACGCACCGAGCAGGCGTTCTGCCACGTCCGCCACGACGCGCGCGGGTCCGGCGATATGCCAGCGATGGCCGCGGTGGTGCACGACCCGCGCCGCTCCCCCGGCCGCCCGAACCAGGGCGATGCCGGGATACCAATCCCAGTCGGCCGTCCCGCTCTGGAGGAATCCGCCGGCCCGGCCGGCGGCGACAGCGGCCAGGTCGAGCGAGCCGGAGCCGAGCATCCGGACCGTCGCCGCGCCGCTGGAGGCGGCCAGCCATGGCTCGATGACATCCAGGTCGTGCATGCGCGTCGGATGTAGATAGGTGGTCAGGGCGATGTCCGCGAGGGCAGTGTCCAACAGGTTGGGCGCCGGCTTGCCATCGTGGAGCAGCAGCCCGGGGCCATCGCCCTCGGTCTGCCCGATCCAGGTCTCCCCGGTCGCCCCCGAGGCTACCGCTCCGATCAGCGAATCGCCTTCTGCGCGAAGGGCAATCGCACTACACCACGAGCCAAGACGACTGGCGTAGTTGTAGGTCCCATCGACCGGATCGATGATCCACGTGCGTCCCGAAGCGCTCGCCCGCGCGGCACCTTCCTCACCGAGGATGCCGTCAGCGGGCCGCAGCGCGGCGAGCGCCGCGACGATATCGGCCTCCGCCCGGTGGTCGGCCTCGGTCACGATGTCCGACACGGAGGTCTTGCGCGTGGTCGCCAGCGGTCGCTCGCGCATCCACCTCCCGACCGCCACGCCGCGCGCCACGAGGACGCCCGCGAGGTCCCGATCCTGGGCGCTCGCGGGATCGGCGGACAAGTCGGCCAACCACTGCTCGGTCGGCTCGAGCTGCGCGGGGAGACGCGTCATACGGCGAGCCTGTCACATGACCGAGGCCGCAGGTCAGCGAGCGAGGACGTGTCCGCCGGTCGTTCGCAGCCGCCACCAGGTGCCGCAGCGATAGAGAGTCGCCGGCTCACCGGGCGCGAGGAAGCGCAGGCTGTATGCCGCGAAGGCCAGCCCCCGCGGTCCGCGGCTGCCGGGCAGTTCCTCGCCCCACACACGCGCGCGCAGCGCATCGACCTGGGCCGCAAGCCCGGTGCCCGCCTCACCGAGCGTGGTGACGCCGGCCCGGACCTCCGCGAGCAAGGTCTCGGGGGTGTAGGTCATGACCTCTTCCCAGCCGGTCCGCGGCGGGGTCATCGCCGCCCACGGGACGAAGACCGACATCGGCGGCACCGGGATGGCCGCCTCACCCCGGCGCTCGGCGTGGGCGATCCGGTCGAGGACCGCCGCCACCGGCACGACGGCGTCCACCTCGGCCGGTTCGGCGAGCGCGACCGTCCGCAGTCCGAGCACCGTGCCGCTGCCGGTCAGCCCGCGGCCGGGCAGCACGCAGACGTATGCCGCCAGCACACCCCCCGAAGCCGCCAAACGAACAGCGGCGTCCGCGTCAATCTCCTTGGCCAGCAGGGCAAATCGGCGCAGGTCGGCAAGGGACTCAGCGTCGGCGAAGCGCAACTCACTCATCGCCGTCGCCACCGGAAGGCCACCGGCTCCCCCGCCAACTCGCGCAGCCGGGCGCGCTCGGATTCGGTCAGGCGACGCGGGCTGGCCGTCGCGAAGTCATAGGCCACAAGGGAGGTCTCGGCTCGGGCATACAGCCGGTCGCCAACCCCCTCGGGGTCGCGGACTTCATACCCGAGCTCGAAACTCGCCCCAGAAATTGCCGTGGGCCACAACGAGATTCGCACGGGCGCGTGCCGGAAGGTCAGCGGCGCGAGGTATTCGATCTCGTGCCGGGCGACAAGCACCCCGGTCTCCAGCATCGTCCGGTCCTGGCCGAACCACTCGGCGAAGGCCGCCACTCGCGCATCCTCGAGCAGCCGCAGGAACTGGACGTTGTTGACATGGCCATAGGCATCCATGTCTGACCAGCGCAGGGCCACATCGACGAAGCGGGTCATGGGCGGGCCACACCTCGAATCTCCGGCGCCTTGGCGGCGCCGCGCGGCGGGCGGGCGTCCTTGACGCTGACATGTCGCAGCACGATGACGCTGCGCGCCTGGGTCTCGACGGGCTCACCCGCGGCATAGGTGCGGATCGACGGCTCGGGATCGGCAGTGTCGATCTCTACCGTCCAGTCGGTGCCGTACTCCGCGTCGGGCAGCGTGAACGGCAGCATCTCGCTGTGCCCGTTGAAGATCATCAGGAAGCTGTCGCCGCGGATCGGCATCCCCCGCGGGTCCGGCTCCGGGATGGCATTGCCATTGAGGAAGACCATGAGCGAGCGGGCGTGCCCATTGCTCCAGTCTGATTCGTTCATCTGCAGGCCAGCCGGGGTGAACCACGAGATGTCGTGCACGTCGGACTCGCCGCCGTGATCGGCGCTGCCGGCGAAGAAGCGGCGGCGCCGGAAGACCGGATTCTCCTTGCGCAATTGCAGGACCCGGCGGGTGAAGTCGAGCAGGTCCAATTGCTCCTCGGACAATTCCCAATCCATCCAGGCAATCTCGTTGTCCTGGCAGTAAGCGTTGTTATTGCCGCCTTGGGTGCGGCTGAGCTCGTCGCCGTGCGCGAGCATCGGAACGCCTTGGGAGAGTAGCAGAGTCGTGATGAAGTTCTTCTGCTGTTGGAGGCGCAGCGCATTGATGTCGACGTCCTCGGTCGGCCCCTCGGTGCCGCAGTTCCACGAGCGATTGTGGCTCTCGCCGTCCCGATTGTCCTCGCCATTGGCGTCATTGTGTTTCTCGTTGTAGGACACCAGGTCACGCAGCGTGAAGCCGTCGTGGGCGATGACGAAATTGATCGAGGCGATCGGCTTGCGGCCCGAGTGCTCATAGAGGTCGGAGCTGCCGGTCAGGCGGGACGCGAACTCACCGATCGTCGACGGCTCGCCGCGCCAGAAGTCGCGGACGGTGTCGCGGTACTTGCCATTCCACTCGGTCCACAGCGGCGGGAAGTTGCCGACCTGGTAGCCGCCATCGCCGATATCCCACGGCTCGGCGATCAGCTTGACCTGGCTGACCACCGGGTCCTGCTGGACGAGGTCGAAGAAGGCCGAGAGCCGGTCGACCTCGTGGAATTGCCGGGCCAAGGTGGCGGCGAGGTCGAAGCGAAAACCGTCCACATGCATCTCGGTGACCCAGTAGCGCAGCGAGTCCATGATCAGTTGCAGCACATGGGGATTGCGCATCAGCAGGCTGTTGCCGGTGCCCGTCGTGTCGTAATAGTGCGCCTCGTTGCTGGACACCAGGCGGTAGTACGACTTGTTGTCCAGGCCGCGGAAGGCCAGTGTCGGGCCCATGTGGTTGCCCTCGGCCGTGTGGTTGTAGACCACATCGAGGATCACCTCAATCCCCGCCGCGTGCAGGTTCTTGACCATGCCCTTGAACTCGGCGACCTGCTCGCCGCGGGTGCCATAGGCGGCATACCCATTGTGCGGGGCGAAGAAGCCGATGGTGTTGTAGCCCCAGTAGTTCGACAACCCCTTGTCCTGCAGGTGGAAGTCATTGACGAACTGGTGCACCGGCATCAACTCGATGGCGGTCACCCCGAGGGAGACAAGGTGCTCGACGATGACCGGGTGACCGATGCCGGCATAGGTGCCGCGCAGCGCCTCCGGGACATCTGGGTGCAGCATCGTCATGCCCTTGACGTGGGCTTCGTAGATGACGCTCTGGTGGTATTCGTGCTTGGGCGGCCGGTCCTGACCCCAGTCGAAGAAGGGATTGACGACGACCGACAGGAGGGTATGCCCGAGGCTGTCGAGACCGTTGCGCTCCCCCGTCGTCCCCCGCGTGCCGTCGGTCATCGGATACGAGAAAAGCGACGGATCGCCCTCCATCGTCCCGTCGATGGCGAGGGCATAGGGGTCGAGCAGCAGTTTGTCCGGATCGCAGCGGTGCCCGTGCTCAGGGTCGTACGGACCCTGGACCCGGAAGCCATAGCGCTGCCCGGGCTGCATACCCGGGACATAGCCGTGCCAGACGAAACCGTCGACCTCGCCGAGGGGAACGCGCTCCTCGGAGCCGTCGTCGGCGATCAGGCACAGGTCAACACCCGTGGCCGCCTCCGAGAAGACGGCGAAATTGACCCCTGAGCCGTCATATGACGCCCCGAGGGGGTAGGGCTTACCCGGCCAGAGATCCATCTCGTCCTCACCGTAGGCTGCAGGCAACCCGTTAACGCTATCCGTCGCCCGCTGCGGCGAGAAATCCTCGAAGGAGCCACCCCCTATGACCAGCACTGATCGGGCCGCCGTCGTCACCGGTGCCGCGCGCGGCATCGGCGCCGCCACCGCCAAGCGCCTGGCGAGCGATGGGTATGCCGTCGCCGTCCTCGACCTGGATGAATCCTCTTGTGCCGCAACGGTCTCGGCCATCGAAGAAGCGGGCGGGCGGGCGCTGGCCGTCGGGGTCGATGTCGCCGACGAGGCTCAGGTGGAGGCCGCCGTGGCGCGGGTTGCCGCCGAGCTCGGGGCCCCCGTGGTGCTCGTGAACAATGCGGGGATCATCCGTGACAATCTCATTTTCAAGATGTCCGCCGCGGATTGGGATGCGGTCATGGGCGTGCACCTGCGCGGCGCCTTCCTGATGACCCGGGCCTGCCAGAAGGCCATGACCGAGGCGAAATTCGGGCGGATCGTCAATCTGTCGTCCTCCTCGGCGCAAGGCAACCGTGGCCAGGCCAATTACTCGGCGGCGAAGGCGGGCCTGCAGGGCTTCACCAAGACCCTCGCCATCGAACTCGGCCGTTTCGGCGTGACCGCCAATGCCGTCGCCCCGGGGTTCATCCAGACCGAGATGACCGCCGCCACCGCCGAGCGCGTGGGGATGCCCTTCGAGGACTTCATCAAGGCCGCCGCCACACAGATCCCGGTCCAGCGGGTCGGGCAGCCGGACGATATCGCCGCCACGATCAGCTTCCTGTGCTCCGAGGGCGCCGGCTTCGTCTCCGGTCAGGTCATTTATGTCGCGGGCGGCCCGCTCGACTGAGCTGGGCCGCCCCGACGTCAGACTCCGGCGGAGAGGGTCACCCCGCCGTCGACGACGATCGTCTGCCCGGTGATCCAGGCGGCATCCGCGGAGAGCAGGAAGCTCACCGCGCCGGCGATGTCCTCGGGCGCACCAAGGCGCTTCAGCGGGTAGGCGCGGCTGACCTTTTCCTCGCGGCCCTCATACAACGCCTCGGCGAACTTGGTTTTCACGACGGCGGGCGCGACGGCATTGACGCGCACGTCTGGGCCGAGTTGGAAACCGAGTTCGGTGGTCAGGTGGATGAGGGCGGCCTTGGACACGCCATACATCCCGATGACCCCGGAGGCGCCGATGCCGGCGACGGAGGCGATATTGACGATCGCGCCGCCGCCGTGCGCCCCGAGGCCACCAGCCATAACCTTCTGCGTCCACCCCAGCGCCGCGACGACATTGGTGTCGAGGATCTTGCGCGCCGCGTCGAGGTCCATCTCGAGCATCGGCCCGTATGCCGGATTGATGCCGGTGTTGTTGACGAGGTAATCGAGGCGTCCGAACCGCTCGATCGCCGCAGCGACCACCTCGCCCTGGTGGGCTTCGTCGGCGGCATTGCCGGCGACCGCGACGGCATACTCCGGCCCGCCCAGGGCTGCGACGGCCTCCGCGAGCGCCTCCGGCTTGCGCGCCGTGATAACGACCTTGGCTGCTTCGGCGACGAGGCGTTCGGCGATCGCGAGGCCGATGCCTCGGGATGCTCCTGTGACGATGGCGACTTTGGCGTCGTGGCGGTTGCTCATGCCGGGACTTCACCACGGCAGGCAAGCCATCGTCAATGCGCTGCATCACGCGCGTCATACCTCCGGTGAGGCACAATCGGGAGCTATGAGCGATGCGACCGGGCTGCAGTCCGCGCTGCCCGTTCGCACCTATGATGTCGCCGCCATCCCGCTCACCGATGGGGTCACCGAGACCGCCTTGCGGCTGATGGAGGCCGCGGCGGATGCGTTCGCGGACAAGGGTTTTCACGCGACGACGACCCGCGATATCGCGGGCCGCGCGGGCCTGTCCCCCGCCGGCGTCTATGTGCATTTCGCGTCCAAGGAGGACTTGCTTTTTTCGATCTGCGAGCGCGGTCACACCGCCGCCCGCGACATGCTCGTTGAGGCGGCCGCCGCGGCAACGACTCCGAGCGAGGCGCTCTACGCGATTCTTGTGAACTTCTCCCGCTGGCATGCGGAGGTCTACCGGATCGGGCGGATCATCCAGTACGAGTTCGGTCACCTGACCCCGGAGCACCGCGAGGCGGTGATGGACCTGCGCAAACAGATCGATGCGGTGGTCCGGTCGGTGCTGGTCGATGGCGTCGAGCGTGGTGAGTTCGTCGTCGAAGACGTCCCCCACACGGCGTTGGCGCTGATGTCGCTGTGCATCGATGTCGCGCGGTGGTACCAACCGGGCATCAAGCGCACTCCCGAAGAGATCGGCGCCACGAACGGCCGCCTGGGCTTGCGCCTGGTCGGGGTGCGCTGACCCTCCTGACCGGGCTCGGCCAGTCAGGTTGACCTGTCTGGCGCGCTCGCTGAGACGTCCCTAGGCTTGACCCACGTGAGAGAGTTCCTCGCCGACCAGCCGGTCCTCGTGCTGTTCGCCCTCCTGGCCATCGGCACCCTGCTCGGCAAGATCACCGTCCGCGGTGTCGGGCTCGGCCCAGCCGGTGTGCTCTTCGCGGCCCTCGCGCTCTCGGCCATCGACCCGGACTGGGCGGTCCCCGAGATCGTCGGCACCTTGGGCCTATCGCTCTTCGCGTATGCCGTGGGGATCGTCGCCGGACCCTCCTTCTTCGGCGGCCTACGCCGCGGTATCCGGCCGATCGCGCTGGTCGCCGGGGCGCTCATCGGCGTCGGGGCGCTGACCTACGCGCTGGGCCGGGTGCTCGGCTTCTCCTCGGGCACCATCGCGGGCCTATATGCCGGCGCCAACACCAACACCCCCGGGCTCGCCGCGGCGATTGTGCGGCTGAACGGCTCGCCGGAGCCGACGGTCGGCTATTCGCTCAGTTACATCGGTGGTGTGCTCGTCATGCTGCTGACCACCGCCTGGCTGCTGCGGCGCGGGCAGTCGCTGCCCGATCCCGAGCCGGAGGGCACCTCGCCCGCCATGACGACGCGCACCGTCGAGATTACCCACGACAACGTCATGGAGATCCGCGAACTGCGGCGCACGCCATACGGCGAAGTCCTCTTTTCCCGCCACCGCACACCTGACGGCGAGATGCACATGGCCGCCGGCTCGACCGTGCTGCGCCCCGGCGATCTTGTGCACATCGTCGGTGCGCGGGCGAGCGTCGATCACCTGACCAAGCAGCTTGGCCGTGCGAGCGACGAAGTCCTGACGATGGAGCGCGACGAATTCGACTTCCGGCGAATCGTGGTGTCCAACAAGGCACTTTTCGGCAAGACGATCGGTGAGCTGCACCTGTGGGATCGCTTCATGGCGACCCCCACCCGGGTTCGTCGCGCCGATCAGGACTTCCTGGCCGCCGCCGATCTGCATATTCAGCCCGGCGACCGGATCCGCGTCACCGCGCCCGCGGATCAGATGGCCAAGGTGGCGAAGTATCTCGGGGACTCCGAGCACGCGATCTCGGACATCAACCCGCTCGGCCTGGCCACGGGTATGACGCTCGGCCTCCTCCTCGGCATCGTCCCGTTCGCCATCCCGGGGCTGGGAACCCTGCACCTCGGCGCCGCGGCCGGGCCGCTCCTCGTGGGGCTGGTCGTCGGACGGCTGGGACGGTCCGGCCCGATGCTCTGGACGCTGCCGCACTCCGGCGCCGAGACCTTGACGCAACTCGGTCTGCTGCTCTTCCTGGCCTATGCCGGTGGTCGCGCCGGCTCGCAGGTCGTCACGGCGATCACCTCGCCGCTGGGCATCAAGATCGTGCTGGCCGGGCTCGTGGTGACTGCGGCGCACGCGGCCGTGCTGGTCGTCGGCGTCCGCCGGCTCTCGATGGCCGCGCCGCGGGTCGCAGGATTGATGGCGGGCTCGCAAACGCAGCCGGCGATCCTGGCCTATGCCAACGAGAACACCACCCACGACCCGAGGGTGACGATGGGCTACGCCCTCGTCTATCCCGTGGCGATGGTCGTCAAGATCGTGATCTGCCAGATCCTGACGATCATCTAGCTCGTCAGTCGCGGGTGAGCTTGCGGTAGGTCACCCGGTGCGGGCGGGCGGCCTCCTCGCCGAGGCGCTCGATCTTGTTCTTCTCGTAGGCCTCGAAGTTGCCTTCGAACCAGAACCACTTCGCGGGATTCTCGTCATCGCCTTCGTAGGCGAGGATGTGCGTCGCCACGCGGTCGAGGAACCACCGGTCGTGGCTGATGACGACGGCGCATCCGGGGAAATCGAGAAGCGCGTTCTCGAGCGACCCGAGGGTTTCGACGTCCAGGTCGTTGGTCGGCTCGTCGAGCAGCAAAAGGTTGCCACCCTGCTTCAAGGTCAACGCGAGGTTGAGGCGGTTGCGCTCTCCACCGGAGAGGATGCCAGCCTTCTTCTGCTGGTCCGGACCCTTGAAGCCGAACTGACTGACATACGCCCGGGACGGGATCTCGACATTGCCGACCTTGATGAAGTCCAGCCCATCGGAGACCACCTCCCACAGGTTCTTGTTGGGGTCGATGCCCGAGCGGCCCTGGTCGACATACGAGATCTTCACGGTCTCGCCGATGTCGACGCTGCCGGCGTCCGCGGACTCCAGGCCCACGATCGTCTTGAAGAGGGTGGTCTTGCCGACACCATTGGGGCCGATGACGCCGACGATGCCATTGCGCGGGAGCGTGAAAGAAAGCCCGTCGATCAGGACGCGGTCGCCGAAGCCCTTGACGAGATTCTTGACCTCAATGACCTTGCTGCCCAGGCGCGGGCCGGGCGGGATGGCGATCTCCTCGAAGTCGAGTTTGCGGGTGCGCTCGGCCTCGGCCGCCATCTCTTCATAGCGGGCCAGGCGGGCCTTGGACTTGGTCTGCTTGGCCTTGGCGTTGGAGCGCACCCACTCCAGTTCCTCGGCGAGGCGCTTGGCGAGCTTGGCGTCCTTCTTGCCCTGGACCTCCAGGCGGGCCTGCTTTTTCTCGAGGTATGTCGAGTAGTTGCCTTCGTAGGGATAGGCGCGACCGCGATCGAGTTCGAGGATCCAGCCGGCCACGTTGTCCATGAAGTAGCGGTCGTGGGTGACCGCGACGACGGCGCCGGGGTATGCCGCGAGGTGCTGCTCCAGCCACAGCACCGATTCGGCGTCGAGATGGTTGGTCGGCTCATCGAGCAGCAGCAGGTCGGGCTTCTCCAACAGCAGCTTGCACAAGGCGACGCGGCGCTTTTCCCCGCCGGAGAGGACCGAGACGTCGGCATCCGGCGGCGGGCAGCGCAGCGCGTCCATCGCCTGCTCGAGCTGGGAGTCCAGATCCCACGCGTCGGCGGCGTCGATCTTCTCCTGCAGCTGGCCCATCTCGGTCATGAGCGCGTCGAAGTCGGCGTCCGGATCGGCCATCAACTCGGAGATCTCGTTGTAGCGATCGAGCGCCCGCTTGATCTCGCCGGCACCCTCTTCGACATTGCCGAGGACGGTCTTGGTCTCATCGAGCTTCGGCTCCTGCATCAGGATGCCGACGGAATATCCGGGGGTGAGGCGGGCCTCGCCGTTCGAGGGTTGCTCCAGCCCGGCCATCATCTTCAGCACGGTCGACTTGCCGGCGCCATTGGGACCGACGACGCCGATTTTGGCGCCGGGCAGGAAGGACAAGGTGACATCGTCGAGGATGACCTTGTCGCCATGCGCCTTGCGCGCCTTGGAGAAGACGTAGATGAATTCGGGCATAAGGACAAGGCTATCCGGGCATTCGGCCTGCTCCGAATCGTCTCCTCGTCCACAGGTGCGAGGCCCCAAAAGGCGCTTTCCACAGCTTTTCGAGGCCCCCTTTCCACGGTGGCTGTGACTCGCCACGCTGGTGGAGACGGCGCAGCCCGCGTCGCGAACAGCCACTAAAGGCAAGGAGTGCAGGGATGAACGAACCGAGGTTGACGATCAGCGGCAATGTCGTCTTCGACGCCGAGGAGCGGGTGGCGGCCTCCGGGCAGCCGTTCGCGGTCTTCCGGATCGCGAACAACATCTCGCGTCGCCGAGATGACGGCCGGTATGAGGATGTGCGGACGGAGTTCTATCGAGTCACCGCCTTTGGGAACCTGGCCGTCAACGCGATCGCGTCGGTCAAGAAGGGTCAGCGCGTGCTCGTGCACGGCAAGGTGCGGGCCACGACCTACACCCGAGGTGACGGGTCCGAGGGCGCCAACATCGAGATCACCGCGAGCATGATCGGCCACGACCTGACCTTCGGGTATGTCGACTACCACAAGGGCCGCGCGAACCGCGAGGATCCGAAGGACCCTCAGAACGACCCGATCGTGCGGTCAGTGCGCGAGTCGGAGGACTCCCGGACCGACCCCGAGACGTGGGGGCGCTCGGGCGGGCAGTCGTGGTCGCCGGGCAGCGAGAGCCACTCCTGGAATCCGGACTATGACGCAGTCGGTGAGGCCGAGCCACCCCGGTTGTCCGTGGTGGAGGACGACTTCGATCCGGAGGCCGAGGTCGACTTCATCGAGGAGCCCGAGCCGGCCGACGCGCTCGTATGACGCGCTGCTGACCGGTTGCTGCGGGGGCTCGGCGCGCCATTTCGCCGGCCCTCGTGGCGGCCTGTCAGCAGGCTCAGCGGCGGCCGGAGGCGGCGGCGAGCTGAGTTCGTGTCACCTTGTGGCGAGCGAGCACGGCCGCGATCGGCTCGACGATGACCCGGTCGGCGACCTCGCCAATGGCAGCGTCCAGACGTTTGCCTGTTCTCGCGGCTCGACGGCGGGCGCCGATGCCGGCGAACCAACGCGACAGCAGGGCAAGCAGCCAGCCGAGCAGGAGGCCGCCCACCAGCAGCACAAGCGGGAGGCCGAACGGCCCGACATGCCACATCGGCAAGTCGATGAGGTCTTGGGCGCCGAAGAAAACTTCGACGATCGTCCAAGCCAGGCCCACGAGGGTCGTCAGCGCGAGCAGGATCTGCACGACCCCGAGCAGCGTCCACCACACTGGTCGCCGGCTGCGCAGCGGCGTCGAGAGGATCGCTTGGTCGAGTTCGTCCGCGAGTCTGTCAGTGCTGGGGGCCGCAGCGGCGTGGATGGCGTCCGCCCACCGGTGGGGCAGACCCGCAGCGACGCTATCGGCTAACCGCCGCGACGCGAGGTCGACCGCCGCGCGGGCGGCGGGGTTGGCGACCGGAATCGAGGAGCGCCCGAGCGAGCGGCGGGCCTGCGGATCAGAAAGGGCTTCGCGCTCCTTGGGGTCGAGACGCAGGCGACCCAGTGGATCGGGCCGGAATCGTCGCACCCACCGGGTGAAGGGCCAACCGGTGGCGGCAATGGCGTCGCGCTGGTAGTCGCGGCGGACGGCGTCGAGGACGGTCGGGATCCCGGCAGCCTTGCTCAGGGCGGCCACGAGCCCGGCGTGGTGCTCCCGGGTGGGGTCGGCTTCCGATGCCCCCACTCCGGTCTGGAGGCTCTGCGCCGCCGCGCGGACATCGGCATCCAGGCGGGTTCGCGCGGCGCGCGCGCCGTCGACCGCCTTGGCCAATTCGTCGCGCAAGGATTGAACGCCGCTTCCGGTGGTCGCCGAGGTGGCAATGACTTTGCCCTGCGGTAGGCCGTCGCGGCGCAACAGTCGCTCCAGGTCGGCGACACATTCCTTGAGCGCGCTGGGAGTGAGCCGGTCGGCCTGGTTGAGCACGACAACCGTCACGGCGTCGTAGTGCGTCATCGCGGCGACATAGTCGTCGTGAAGGCGCGCATCGGCATACTTTTGCGGGTCCGTCACCCACACGAATACATCCGCCAACTGCAGAATGCGTTCGGCCTCAACGCGATTCGCCGTCTCGCGGGAGTCGAAGTCCGGCAGGTCGAGCAGCACGAGCCCGTCGAGCGGAGTCTCCGCGCTCCCGGCGACTTCGTGACGGGTTGGCACCTCCAACCAGTCGAGGAGTGCTCCGGCCGGCTCGTCACCCCAGATCGCGGCGGTTGGTTTCGATGTCGTCGGGCGCCGGGCGCCGATGGTGGCAACCGGCGCGCCCACCACGGCGTTGAAGAGGCTGGATTTTCCGCTCCCCGTCGCACCGGCGAAGGCCACCACCGTGTGGCTGCCGCTGCGCCCCATCCGCTCGGTCACCTTGGCGGTCACCGCGTGGGCAGCCGCCGCTGCAGTCGGGTCGAGCTCGGCGCCGCCGGCGTCGAGGGCCTTGGTCAGGGCGTCCGCGTGCTCGGTCAGGTCAGCGGCCGTGACGCCGGACCGCCCGCGACCGAGTTTCATGGCGCTCACGACGCCGCCTGCACGGCGTCGAGGGCGCGTGAGAGCCGGTCGGTTTGCTCAGTGGGGATGGTCTTGGCGCCAACCGCGTCGAGGTAGCGGTCGCGCTCCTCGCCGATCAACCTCTCGGTGTGCTCAAGCAGCGCGGAGCGCGCCTTGGCCGCCATGGTCCGCACCGCCTGGTCTCCGAAGATCGCCTCGAGAACCCGCTGGGCAAGCACCGCCGTGCCCCCAGCAATCCCCACCTCGGCCCCCATGAGCCCGCCCGTGTGGGCGAACGCGACGAGCATGAGGAAGAGGCCGATCCCGTTCACGCCATATGCCGCGACGCGCGCGTTGGTGCGCCGGTCCTGACCCTCGCTGCGCACGACATCGAGGACCTCGCCCTGCCAGGCACGGACGGCGGCATCGACCCGGGTCGAGAGATCCTTGTCGGAGGCGGCGAGCCCGGGTTGGGCCGCGATCAACTCAGAACCCGCTGGCAGGGCTCGCCAGGCCCGGGCGACCTCGGCGGCGGCGGCATCGGCATTCGCCTCGATCAATTGCGCCACGCCGACCTGGAGCGCCTCGCCCACATCGGCCGGCTGCGACGCCTTGCCGGTGAGGGCGCCGGTCAGTCGGTCCCGCAGGCGCGAGACACCGGATTCGACCTTCTTGAAGAACTCGCCGGTGCCGACGAAGTCCTGCCAACGGGCGAGCACTTCGCCCCGCAGCAGAGCGCCATCGCTCATGCCTTCCTCGATCCGGCGCAGCGCGGCGGCGTACGACCGGTCGGCGGCGTCGACAAGGTCGGCGGTCACGCGCAACTGAGCCCGGCTGGCGGAGATGAGTTCTTCGGAGCGCGTGTCCAATGACGCCAGCGCACCCGAAAGCGTCTGGCGGACAACGACTTCGCGCGCGGAGGCATCTTGTGCCAGGTCGACCAGCCAGGAGCGCAGCCGGGCAATATCTGCCTCGGGGATCAGGCCAGCGTCCGTGAGCGTCGTCTCGGGAATCGGGAAGACCGGCGCGGTCCCCAGGCCCTGGTCGCGCAACATCTCCACCAGGTGGGGTCGCACCTCGCCCATCACCTCAGGCGGCACCCGGTTCAGGACGATGGCGACCGCGGTGCCTCGATCAGAGGCCTGTCGCAGCAGATCCCAAGGGACCGCATCCGCATACCTCGCCGCGGTCGTGACGAAAAGCCACAGGTCGGACGCGGCGAGCAGCTGCCGGGACAGCCCGCGGTTCGCCGCGACAACCGAATCGATATCCGGAGCGTCGAGCAGCGCCATACCCGCCGGCAGGTCGTCGGAGGTGACCAGGCGCACCGTGCCCTCGGAGTCTGCGGCGGCAGCATCGCCGGTCACACGCGCCAACTCGGGCAGGACGCGCTGGTCAGTGAACCAGTGCGCGTCCGCGGGGTGATGGATGAGCACGGGGCTGGTGGTGGTGGGACGTATGACGCCCGCTCGCGAGACCTCGCGTTTGAGCAGCGAGTTGACCAGGGTCGATTTGCCGGCGCCGGTCGAGCCGCCGATGACCGCCAAAATGGGGGCGTCGATGGAGGACAACCGCGGGATGACGTAGTCGTCGAGTTGCCGCAGTAGGGCCGCTCGATTCTCCTTGGCCGCGGCCGTGCTCGGCAGGTCGAGCGGCAGGACACTCGCGGCGACCTGCTCACGGAACTCGCGGATCGCCGCCAGCTGGCGATCGGGTTTCCCGGGAGTCGTCGTCACAGCGGCACCCTAGTTCAGCGCCGACAGGTTCGGGCGATGAGCGGCGCTCGTGTCGCCCTGCCCTACGCTTGTCAGTCGTTGCCTCCGTAGCTCAGTGGATAGAGCAAGGGCCTTCTAATCCCGAGGTCGCAGGTTCGAATCCTGCCGGGGGCGCCAATGGGCCAGCACTCGCGACGTAGGAGCGAGGCTGGCCTTTGGTGCTCCCGGCAGAAGTAACAGGCGCCCGGAATGGAATGAGGGCGCCGACGGGGGCGCCAATGGCGCCAGCACTCGCGACGTAGGAGCGAGGCTGGCCTTGGTGCTCCCCGCAGAAGTGCCAGGCGCCCGGAATGGAATGAGGGCGCCAACGGGGGCGCCGACTTTGGGCTCTCTCAGCGGGGGTTGGCGAGGCGGCGGAGGGCGAGTTCGGCCAAGAGCTGGGCCCCGTCGGGGACGACAGAGTCGTCGAAGTGAGCGCGCGGCGAGTGGTTGTCGGCCGCCGTGAGCGGGTCGTCGGCGGCGCAGGCCGAGAGGAAGACGTATGCCGAGGGCACCTGTTCCGCGACGAAGCTGAAGTCCTCGGCGCCGGCCTCGGGGTGCGGCATATCGACATACCGATCGGCGCCGAACAGCTCCTCGGCGGTGGCCCGCAGGAAGGCGTACTCGGTGGCGTCATTGACCGTGACGGGATAGCCCATCAGCCAGGTGACCTCGGCGCTCAGCCCGTGCGCGGCGGCGATGCCCTCGGCCAGCCGCCGCACCGCATGCTGCGCCGCGAGCCGCTGCTCGGCGTCGAAGGTGCGCAAGGTCAATTCCAGCGTCGCGTCGTCCGGGATGATGTTGTCCTTGGTCCCGCCGACGATCTTGCCGACGGTCAACACCATGGGCTCCATCGCGTTGAACTGCCGCGTGATCATCAGCTGCATCGCGAGGACGATCTCGCACGCCACCGGAACCGGGTCCTTGGCCAAGTGCGGTTGCGAGCCGTGGCCGCCAGCACCGATGACCCGGATCACGGCCTCGTCGGCGGCGGCCATCAACGGCCCCGAGCGGCCATACCACGTGCCCAGCCGCTCCCCCGCGGACCCGACGTGCAGGGCGTATGCCGCAACGACCGGCACCCCGGCCACGTCCAGCAGGCCTTCCTCGAGCATGATCCGTGCCCCGCCGGGCCCTTCCTCACCCGGCTGGAACATGAAGATGACCTCGCCCGCGAGCTCGTCGCGGCGGGCCGCGAGCAGCCGCGCAGCCCCGATCAGCCCGGCCACGTGCAGGTCGTGCCCGCAGGCGTGCATCAGCCCAGGCTCGCGGGAGGCATAGTCGACGTCCAGGTCCTGGGCCACCGGCAGCGCGTCCATGTCACCACGCAGCAGCACCGCCCGTCCCGAGCCGGCTCCCCCGCGCAGCACCGCGACAACCGATGTCAGATCGCGGCCGAGCGTGATCTCCAGCCCGAGCCCGTCGAGCGCGTCGAGAATCTTCTGCTGCGTGCGCGGATTGTCCAAGCCCAGTTCAGGGTGCTGATGCAGATCACGGCGGATCGAGATGAGGTCTTCAGCGAGCCCGGCCGGCATACCGGCGCTCATCGGGCACCGACGAAATTGCGGCGGGCCAATGTCAGCTGGTCAAGCAAGGAGCGCTCGGCCTCCAAAGCGCGGGCGTCGGCGGCCTGGTGGTACATGCGCTGGCGCAGCAACCCCAGCTCGGAGGCCGCATCCTGGAAGTCGCGCATCGCGGTCAGTCCTTTCGACCCGGCATTCGTCTTGGCCCAGACCCGCGCTTCGCGGCGGTGCGACATACTCGCGAGCATCGCCACCTCGCCCGGGCTGAGCCAGCCGGCATCGGCATACGGACTGAGGTGTCGCCCGATCAGCCGGCCCTCACGGCGGCGCGCCCAGATCACCAGCGCGAGGTAGCCGAAGAAGATCGGGACGCCGACGAGGAAGTAGCCCACGAGCAGGCCGGCTCCCCCGGTGACCGCGGAGAGGTTCCAGAGACCGTGCGCGCAGATGGCGAGCAGCCAACCGAGCGCCGGAGCGACGATGCGGACCCCGAGGCTGCGGGAGGTGGCGGCGATACCGATTCCGATGCCGGTCAGGCACGTGAACATCGGGTGCGCGAAGGGGCTCATGATGCCGCGCCCGATGAAGGTCGCCGCGAGCAGCTCGCCGCCGCCGGCGGAATAGGCCTGCCCGAGGTACTGGATGTTTTCGGTGAACGCGAAACCGGCGGCGACGATCCCGGCATACACCAGGCCGTCGATCAGCCCGTCGAACTCCCGGCGACGCATCCGCCAGATGAGCAGCACAAAGAGGCCCTTGAGGGTCTCCTCGACGACCGGCGCGACAACGACCGCCGTGGTCGCCATCGCCGAGCTCGGGTCGCCCGCCGCCTCCAGAAC
This sequence comes from Nostocoides veronense, assembly GCF_039531185.1. Lineage (NCBI taxonomy): Bacteria > Bacillati > Actinomycetota > Actinomycetes > Micrococcales > Intrasporangiaceae > Nostocoides > Nostocoides veronense. Next base: position 16,466 of record NZ_BAAAPO010000068.1, on the reverse strand, counting down.
CAGCATCGCGCCGGTATTGAAGAGCGCCGCGACCAGGGACGACACGAGGGCGCCCCACAGGAAGGCGGTCACGAGGTACTTCGTCGGCTCGGCCTCGAACCGGTCCAGCCACAGGAAGGTGGGGACCACGACGCCGAGCGGGAGCGCTGCGAGCAGCAGGGCGAGTAGGACGGTGACCACGCCGAGGGCGGCTTGGAAGTATGCCGCGAGCACCAGCCCCGCGATCGTGAAGCCCGCGATCAGCAGACCGGACATCAGCCAGCCGCGCAGGGCGCGGCGGGGGCTGCGACCGGCCGGGGCGGGGGCATAGCCGGGGTCGTATGCCGCCGGTTGGGTCAGCCCGTGCGGCACATACGACTGCTGGTCCGGTGGCGCCGGCGATGAGGACATGGCCGAAAGGCTAATGGAGGCTCTCGTAAAGTTGTCCGGATGAGTGAGCCCTCGACCAAGAGCGTGCCCGATCGCGCCACCAAGGACCGGATCGTCTGGATCGATTGCGAGATGACCGGCCTGTCGCTCCAGGACGACGCGCTGATCGAAGTCGCGGCGCTCGTCACCGACTTCGAGCTCAATGTCCTCGGCGAGGGCGTCGACCTCGTCATCAAGCCGCCGGCCGAGGCGCTGGCGCAGATGAACGACTTCGTCACGCGCATGCACACCACCTCCGGGCTGATCGACGAACTGGAGAATGGCATCAGCCTGGCCGAGGCCAATGAGCGGCTGATGGCCTATGTCCGCACCTGGGTCCCCGAGCCGCGCAAGGCGCCGCTCGGCGGGAACACGGTCGCCACGGACCGCGGCTTCCTCGCCCGCGACCTGCCGGAGCTCGACGCCTGGCTGCATTACCGGATCGTCGACGTCTCCTCGATCAAGGAGTTGTCGCGCCGGTGGTATCCGCGCGCCTACATCAACTCGCCCGAAAAGAAGGGCGGCCACCGAGCCCTCGCGGACATCCGCGAGTCGATCGCCGAACTGCGCTACTACCGCGAGGCCGTCTTCGTCCCCCAGCCCGGGCCGGACACCCCCACGGCGCGGGCGATCGCCGCACGGCATACGACCTGACGGGGCGGCATCCGCTCCAGCCCGGCAAAAGAAAACGACCTCCCGCGATGAAACGGGAGGTCGTTGTGGGGTGCCTGAGTAGCACGTTCGGCAACTCCACCCCCAAGACAAAAACCCTGGTCAACCGCCTCGACCGTGGGGTCTACGAGGTCTCTCGACGCCCCCAGGATAGCGCTCCGAAGGACGATCGTGGCCCTGTTGTAAGGACTGTCGAGACGGCTCAAACTTTTCTCACCGCCTCCGAAGTGGACGGGCTCGTCGGCGACTACCTGGCCGGGATGAGCGTCAAGGCACTCGCCGAGAGGTACGGCATCCACCGCGCGACGGTGTTCTCCCACTTGCGCCGCCGCAACGTGCCGAGCCGCCGCCCGGGCCTCGGCATTGACGAGAAGGCCGAGGCGGTGCGTCTCGCGCGAGCTGGGGTCTCGATGCGCGCGATTGGCCGCCGGATGGGCGTGGACCGCAAGGCCGTACGGGCAGCACTGGTCGAGGCTGGACTCATCGTGGATGCCACCGACGACTCGCATCTCGACTGACTCGCCGGGTCCGACCTGACAGACTAAGGGTGTTGAACCGAGTGAAGAGTGACCGCGACAGCCATCCTGTTCGTACGAACGCTGACGGATTAACGAGTGAAACTAAAGTCATGTGCTAGAGTCCTTCGTGACGACGAAGGAGGCCCCGGTGGCTCAGCAACACGACAGCGACGACTGGCGCAGCGAGTTCCAGCCAACAGAGCTTGCGGCACTCCGCGACCGAATCCCAACCGCGATCCAGCGCAGCCAGGATCGCTCGGCCCGCGCTCAGGCAGCGTATGACGATCCCGATGGAGACCAGGACGTGTATGGCGCTGGCATGGCCCGTGGTGTGCAGAAGGAGCTCCGCGCACTTCTGTCCGACCTGCCCTCCTATCGGGAGGCAAAGGTCCCGACCACCCGAAGGATGCTGACCTTCGTCGGAAACACTCTCATCTTCGCGCAAAGGGTCGGCAAGCAGATGCCGCGCAACTTCCGTCGTGTTCGACTGAGCTACTTGCCTGACTCGCGCCGTGAACTCCTCTCGAAGACGAGCAACGTCAAGTACTCGGACCCCGGCCTCTTCGACATCAGTGACGTTCTCGAAGGGGATCAACCAGCATCGCTTGAGGATGCACTAAGCCATGTCGAGCTGGCGATGCCCCGCACCACGCTCTTCGTTCCGTACTACAGCAGCACGCCTCAGGGCGTGGGAACGGTCTACTTCGCACCGGCGCGACTGAACGGCCGGTACTTGGAATTCGCAGACCCCGAGCGGCTCACCTATGAGCGCACGCCTTACTCGGTCGACGCTCCGCACACCATGCTGAAGCCTGTTGCCGGGTTCAACAGCGGCGAACGTCCGCGTACCTCGGTGAAGCTGCGCCAGAGGCGGTCCGAGCAGGAAGGTAGCTGACCCATGCCGACGGAGTATGTGGGCGACGCTGACCTTGCGGCAGTTGCCAGGATGTTTGACCCGGCGCGGCTAGCTCAAGCTCGTCGGATCAGCAAGATGTCCAAGGCTGACCTCCATCGCAAGGTTGGAGTGTCGGCCGCCGCCATCGGGCAGTACGAGCGTGGAGAGGTGCGTCCCCGCGCAGAGACGGTCGCTGCACTAGCCACGGCACTCGGTGTCCCGCCAGGCTTCTTCGCGCTCGGGCGTCCACGCGTCCAAGTGGACATCGCTGAAGCGTCATTCCGTCGACTCCGTTCAACGACCGTCACGCAACAGCAGCAAGCGACTGCGTATGTCGAACAGGTGTGGGAACTCAGCTGCTACCTCGAAGAAGGCGTGGAGTTCCCGGAGCTGGACCTTCCAGCCTGGGCACATGCTGACTCACATGACGTGCCGGATCCTGCGACCGCAGCGCGAGCCATGCGGCAACACTGGCTACTCGGGAGCGGTCCGATCGAGCACCTCGTCTATCAGCTTGAGCAGCACGGAATCCTCACGGTCTTCTTCTCCATGAAGGAAGACGCCGCTCTCGACGAAAAGAGCCGCATCGACGCCTTCTCAACTATCGCGCTGCCACGTCCCATGATCGTGCTGACGCCAGACAAGGCCAATGATGTGATGCGACACCGGTTCTCCGCCGCTCACGAACTGGGGCACATCGTGCTCCACCACGGTCGGCAGGGAACGGACAGCCAACTAGAGCGGCAGGCGGACATGTTCGCGGCGGAGTTCCTCACTCCCCGAGATGCGATCCGCGACCAGCTGCCTCGACGCATCAACTTCAACCGGTACGAGGAACTTAGCCAACTGTGGGGAGTCTCCATCAACTCGCTGATCTTCCGGTCCCGGGAGCTTGATCTCATCTCGGAATCCACGGCCCGTCGTGCGTACATCACGCTGAACGGGATTGCTCGGCGACCCATGCCTGTTCACGACTATCCCGGCGAGCGGCCCGAACTCCTGAAGTCTGCGCTTGAGCTGCTTGACCAGGCAGGTGTACCGCTGACCCAGGTCGCGGAAGACCTCCAGATGACGCCTCGTCACATACGACGGCTAGCTGACATCGACGATCCCCAGCCCAAGCTGACGCTGGTGAAAGACCATCCAGACGCCAGGAAGTAATGGGCAGTAGTCCCATCCGAGAAAGGAAAGATCGTGACAGGACCCAACAAGCGAGTAGTCCAGCGCCGAGACGACGGCGACTGGGAGGTGCGGAAGCCAGGAGCCGATCGTGCCAGCGCCGTAACCTCCACACAGGCCGAAGGCATTCAGCGCGCTCGCACCATCCTCGGCAACGACGGAGGCGGCGAGCTACAGGTCCGTTCGCTCAAGGGGACGATCCGCGCGCAAGACACGATCGCACCCGGGAACGACCCGAGGTCATCCAAGGGCTGATCGCGACGCGCTTGTTGGCAGTCGTGCTCCTTGCGTAGGCGAAGAAGAGAGAGGCTCGAGGTGGAATACCGGACCGAGGATGTCTGGGCGACGCCGCACGTGGCGGGCAAGAACGTAGTCCGTCAGTTGCTGGTTCCGGCGTATGACAATGTCGAGGCACTTGAGGCTGAGTCGGGCCTCGAACTGGTGTGCACGCCCTTCGGACAGTGGCCCGTAACTCGCGCCGCTGAACTCCCAACCGAGGGGCCGCTTGCGGCGAGGCTTCCGGTCCGCCGATCAAAGAACGCCCAGATCAAATGGGCAGGTGGTCGAGAGGCGGCGCAAGCGAGCGATGTCATCCGATCCTTCGACGGTGCCATTGGATTCACCGCTCATGATCAGCCCCACAGCCTGAGGCGCCCGCAGATCGCGGCACTTCATTCCATTGTCGGCTACCAGTCGTCCGGTCTATCTGAGCCTGGGATCGTGGTCATGCCGACCGGCACTGGGAAGACAGAGACCATGCTGGCGTGGCTGGTTGCGCAACGCCCCGAGCGCGTGCTCGTGGTAGTTCCCTCAACCGCGCTTCGAGATCAGATCGCGACCAAGTTTGAGACCCTGGGAATCCTTCAGCTCGAAGGCATTGTCGACCGCTCCGCGCTACGCCCCAGGGTGGGACGGCTAGAGGGGCGGTTCGCCGACGATGCCGACGCGAGAGCCTTTGTCGAAGCGGCAAACGTTGTGGTCGCGACCCCAAACGCGATACACGCCAACGAGCCGGAGGTGCGTGAGGTTTTCTTCCAAGGTTTCACGCACCTACTCGTTGACGAGGCGCACCACGCTCCGGCTCGAACATGGACAGAGATCATCCGGGTCTTCGCGAACCGGCCGACGCTTCTGTTTACTGCAACGCCGTTCCGTCGCGACGGATTGACGCTGCCCGGCCGGGTCATCTTCCGCTTCCCGTTACGCGAAGCCCAAAAGGAGGGTTACTTCAGCACCATCGACTTCAGTGCGGTGCTCGATCTGGACGATGACGATGAGGCATTGGCTTTGGCCGCGGTTTCGCGACTGCGAGCGGACCTGGCCGCTGGTCACGAGCACCTGCTGCTGGCACGGGTGGGGTCGAAGGCGAGGGCAGATGAAGTTCACGCGCTCTACACACGCATTGCCCCCGACTTGACGCCGAAGGTCATCTACGACTCGATGTCGGCCCGTCGTAGAGCAGAGACGCTTGAGGCGATGCGAGCCCGGACTAGCCGCGTGATCGTCTGTGTTGACATGCTTGGAGAAGGGTTCGATCTACCGACTCTGAAGGTGGGGGCATTCCACGACGCGCACAGATCGCTGAGCCCGATGGTGCAACTCATCGGCCGTCTCGCCAGAACATCATCTCCACTCCCGATTGGCAGGGCGAGCGTCTTCGTGCGCCAAGAGCCACGCCACGCACTCTCGCCGATGCGGTTCCTTCTTCGCGAGGACCCGGACTGGGACAAGGTGCTCAGCGATATCACTGAGCGCGCCACTGAGCGCGCGAACGAGGTTAGCGAGTTTGAGGCATCATTCGTCGACAATCCGCCGGATGTACCCGTCGGGCTCCTGGAACCCAAGATGAGCGCCAAGGCCTTCGCGACATCCACTACCGACTGGAACCCGCTCGCGGCACGGGACATCTACAAGGAGTCCGTGCTGGACGACCTCATCAGCCTCAACGCAGAGAACACCATTGCCTGGTTCGTTGTCGAGACCTTTTCTGACCTGCGGTGGGGAGATATCCCGTCACTTCGTGCCACTGATTACACGCTGCTCGCGATGTACCTCGATCGCGGTCAAGGCATGCTCTACGTCCACTGTTCCGACACGAAGCACAGTCTCGATGACCTCGTCGAGGCGGTGCTCGGCCACGAACCAAGACCAGTCAGCGGATACGACACCTTCAAAGTCTTCTCGAAGCTGGACAGGCTGATTCCCACCAATATCGGCCTTCTCGACGCCCGCGATCGCGACAAGCGCTTCTCAATGCACGTCGGCAGTGACGTGGAGACGGCACTTACGGAAGCTGAGCGCACGCACAAGTCCAACACGCATGTCGCAGCGAAAGCCTTCGAGGAAGGTGAGCGCGTCACCATCGCAGCGTCGCTCTCGGGGAGGTTCTGGTCCATGCGTACCGCTCCGAACCTCGCTGAGTGGCGCACCTGGTGCCGACAGCAAGGTGCGAAGCTGAGCGACGGCAGCATCGACGTTCATTCGCTCTTCCGCTCCATGATCATCCCGATCGACGTAAGAGAACGACCAGCATTCCCAATCCTCGCGATGGAGTGGCCTTGGAAGCTGTACCTGGGAAACGGCACATCATCCAGGATCAGCTACAAGGACTCAAGCGTGCTGCTGACCGATGCCGAGTTCAGGATCGACGACTATGGCACCAGCGGACCACTCTGCTTCTCGATCATGACTCCCACCTGGGAGCTCGCCTATGAGGGACATTTCGGCTCGCAGGGCCTGCACTACCGCGCGAAGGGCGACGACGCCGAAGTTGTCGGCTGGCGAGACCTGAGAACGCCTTTCTCAACCTGGCTCAACAGCGACAAGCCGACCCTCTTCCTATCGGGAGATCGTATGGTGACCGGAGACGATCGGCTTCTGGCACCACGGACGGAGTTGCCTCCCTACCCGCGCGAGCAACTCCGTGCGCTCGACTGGGCGAGCAATGGCGTTGACATCACAGTGGAGTCGCAAGGGATCGAGCGCAAGGCAAACTCTATTCAGGCGTACATGGCCCGATTCCTGTCGCAAGACCAGACCTTCGACATCCTCATCGACGACGACCGCGCTGGCGAAGCCGCCGACCTTGTAGGTATCCGCCTCGACAAGGGTGATCTTCATATCACGCTGGTGCACTGCAAGTACTCATCGAAGCCAACCGCCGGCTCACGCCTCAACGACCTGTACGAAGTATGTGGCCAGGCGATGCGTGGAGCACGATGGCGCGACAACGGGGCCCTTCCGCTGCTGGAGCACCTTGATCGCCGAGCTAAGGCGTACACGAGGAGAACCGGTCTGAGTCCCTTCGAGATCGGCGACCGGGAAGCTCTGTTCGGAATCCGGCAGCAAGCTCCCCAACTGTTCCCTCGTATCTCGACTGTCATCGCGCAACCAGGCCTCAGTATCAAGGCATCCTCGGACGGACAACTCAGGCTGATTGCTGGTGCTGCGTCGTATGTGCAGAGCGTGACCAAGGGCAGCTTCGATGTTCTCGCATCCGAATAGAGCGCGCCTACCGGACCCGCCGTGCCCGTACGCGCCGCTACACGCCCTTCCCGCAATCAAAGGAATCTAGGAATCGGAGTGACAGGCCACCGTCCATCTATCGCACGTCAGCTGACGCTTCGTATGAGTTCTGGCTGAGGGTTTCGGTCGTCAGCACCGCTTTCGGCCTGATTCCTGGTCCGGCGCTCCCGTGCGCGAGCCTTCACGACGAGGACGACGCTCACAGGGCCGATGGCCAGCATCTTGAGAGTGTTCCAGATGCAGAGCAGGACTACGAGGTGGAGCCACCCTGGGCCGCCACTCTCGATGAGCGTGGTGCACCAGAAGGCGACGGCCAGGTAGGGGCCGGCAAGAAGCATGGCTGGCACGCCCCACTTCAGTCCCTTCCGGGTGCGGATCAGGTCGAGCAGGACGTTGCTCGGCATGTAGCGGCGCAGGAAGCAGCGAACCTCGGCGCTGGCTGTCCACAGTAGGCGGATCATGATGGGCTCCTCTCAACACGCGAGTTGTCGGCGAGACGGTGCGTGGAGAGTGACCCGAAGGTCTGCCGCGAGCGGCCCAAAGGTAAGGAGAAATCCGCCTCACCTTCAAGGCTACGCCGCGGGTCGGACATTGGGAAGGGTCAGATGCTGCGCCCAGGCGCGGACTGGTCGCGCCTGACCGCCTGGAGACCGGCCTCTGCCTGACGGCGCTCATCGGCGACCACCTGACGTACCTGCGCGAGCGCGGAGCGCGCTCGCGCGGCGTCGATCTTCTGTGCGGCCGTCTCGGGTGGCGCGCCGAGTGGTGTGTCGTCCGTGATGCGGTAGCGGTCTCGGTAGGCGGCGACCACTCGTGCGGACTTGCGCCAGGCGGCGGCTCGTCGTCGGTCGGTAGGCTGCGTTGCGAGTGCCGTCGTCCACGGTGCGCTCTCGGTCAGCGCGACTTCGAGTATGGCGTCGGCGCGGCGCTCGATCAGTGCTTCTCGGTCGTCGAGAGCCGCTCGCATCTCGGCGTCGATGACTCCGTGCGCTTGCGGGACGAGGCCGGCGATGAGTCGTGCTGGCTTGCGGGTCCTGCCCGACCCTGCGGGTCGCGCCGTCGCGCGCTCGGCTCGGTAGTGGAGGACGGCGGCGATGTCGTCGGCATCGTCGAAGCCGCGTGCTGCGACGATGCGTGGCAGCAGCGCATCGACATCGTGATGGTTCGCCTCAGCCCGGCGAAGCTCAGCCGCGAGCGGGCCGAACGCTTCGGACTCGATGGCGTTCTCGGCCTGTTCGCCGGTGAGTCCGGAGCCGCGGATGAGGGTAGCCCAGCGGTCGTGTTGGGCTGCTGCGGCGATCGTCTCGTACTCGGCGGCGAGCTGGGCGATCGAGCCCCACTGCTCCTCCTCGGCGACGATGGTCTCGTGCGCCGAGAGCTCGGCACCGCTGTGCTGCAGAACGCCGTAGAGCACGCTTCGCGCGGTGGCATGCGGGGCGTCACCAGGGTGCGGCTGCGCGTGGTCGTCGGCGCGGTCGAGAGTCACATAAGCGTGGTTCGCGTGCCGCCCTCGGGTCATCGCGACGTAGAAGGTCTCCCTCGTCGAGGTCGGTTCGACCAATACGTGCGCGGTGTCGGTCGTGAGGCCTTGCGCGCGGTAGGCGGTGACCGCGTAGCCGAGATCGACATGCCCGGCCACGTACGAGGCCGGGAGGACGGTAGTGCCGCCGAACCTGCGCCCACGCCTGCGGGCCATGATGGTTCCGTCCTCCTGGACCGTGGTTCTGGTTCCGTAGTCGCGCGCGATGGTGATGGTCCCGTCGTCGCCGACGGCGGTGACGGTCCAGATGTCGCCGTTGCGCACCCAGTCCCGCCCGGCCAGCGTGCGGAGGTTCCGGTTGTTCTGTCGCGTGATGATGGTGTCGCCGACGCCTGCGGCGGTGCCGTCGCGTAGCTCGACTTCACGGTCGGGGTTCAGCGTCTTGTTGAGGATCAGGTCTGCTCGGGCGCGACGGTTCAGCGTGGTCACGTCTTCGTGGGTTTCGGCGATCAGCACGGAGATCAAGCCGGCGTCGCGGTCGGCGCGCCAGGCGTTGTAGGCGGCATCGGTCATGGCCTCGGCGTCGCCGTCGGTGATGCGCTCGTGGGCGAGGTAACTGTCCATAGCCGCCGTGCGCCCGTGACGCAGTTCGAGCGAGGCGGTCTTCTCCCAGGCGTGGGTGAAGCGGTGAACATCGACCAGTTCGGGGGTGTCGGCCCGGTCTCTGGCGATCATCGCGAACGCACCGCCCGCATCCACGGATTGCAGTTGGGCGTAGTCGCCGACCAGCAGCACCTTCGCGCGCGCGTCCTGGGCGAGGTGGGTGATGCGATCCAGTGACAGGGTGCCGGCCAGGGAGGCTTCGTCGATGATGACGAGCTGTCCCGCCTCGAAGGTGGTGCTGTGGATGAGGTGGTTCTGCCACCACTTCGCGGTGTTCTCGGTCTCGATTCCGAGATCGTCGGCGAGGACTTGGGCGGCGACCGCTGACGGCGCGAGCCCGATGACGGAGCCGGGGCCGTGCTCGTGTTCCCATGCGCGGCGGAGCGAGTTCATGGCTGTTGTCTTGCCTGCCCCGGCAGGGCCGACGAGTACGTCGAGAATCCGTCCTGACACCGCGATGCGGGTCAAGGCGTCGGCTTGGTCGTCGCCGAGCATCCGGCCATCTGCGTCGGGGCTGCGCGTGATCTTCTCAACGGTTGCCAGCGGCACCGTCGGCCCGCCGAGGTTGGTGGCTCGTTCGAGGAGTCTGTCCTCGGCCGCGAGCTGGGCCTCGGAGGTGAACACCGTCGAGCTCTTCGGTCGGAACACCGAGCTACCGTCGGGGCGGCGGAACACAACCGGGGACGCGGCGAGTTCGGGCGGCGTCAGCCGAAGGGAGACAAGTTCGGCGGCGTCGGCGACCATCGCGACGATGGCTTCCCGGTCCTGCATGGTGGCGAACCGCCAGCCCATCGTCTGCCGGGATGCCTCGGCCATGAGATTCCATCGCCGCCAGGTCGAGCGCTTCTCACCGACCACCTCGACGACCGAGCGCCCGAGCTCGCCGATCACGTCGAGTGGCACGTCGTCGGCGCGTAGCAGGAGCGGCTTGTCGTTGTCGGTGACCTCTCGTGCCCACGTCGTAGCGTCCCGTCCGAGGGTCTTCGTTGCGCGGGTCCGCCACTCGTTGGTGAGGTCCGCCAGGGATCGGACCTGCTTCTCTGGGCGGGTCGCGAGCGTGGCTTGGGCTCGGAGCCTCATGGTGGCTGCTGGTGTAGGGCGTCGTCCGTGGGCTGCGACGTACTCTGCGATGAGGCGGTCGGTCTCGGCGTCGATGTGACGGGCGCGGGTTGAGAACTCGGCTATCAGTTCCTCGGGCACTCCCGTGATCGCCCATGCCGGGTTGTGGTCGCGGCCCATCTCTCGGGCCTCCCATGAGACGCCGAAGGTGCGCGTCAGGTGGTCGGCGAACACGGCTTCGTGTAGTTCGGAGAGCGCGACGACGGCAGCGTGCATCGGTCTGCCGTCGAGCGAACGCCACTTGCCGTCGAGGACGGTCTTGGCCTTATTGCTGATGACCACGTGCGTGTGGAGGTGAGGGTCGCCGGCGCGGGAGTCGAAGTGATCGAACGCGGTCGCGATCAGCCCGGTGACATCGACCTGCGCAACCGCGCCGTCCCCGGCGGTTGCGCCCGTGCGAGTCGCTGCAACCTCCCGCTCCATGAACGCAACTACCTCCGCAACCGCCCGATGGTGCGCCTCCCCGATGAGTGCTTGGACCCCGGCGTCGGCGACTGCCCACAACACTGACGCGGACTTCGGGATCGAGAAGGTGAAGTCGAAGCCCGCCACCGCACGCCGTGTGCTCCGGGCAGCCTCCTCGGCAACGATCTGCGCGACAGCCTCACCCTTGGCGCCGGGGGTCAGCGTTGGTTCGAGGTCGGCGATCCGCGCCTCGATCCGATCTTCCTGGCTCTTGTAGCTCGGAAGCGCTCGACCGAGCGGCTCGTCGGTGATCGGATCATGGCCCCTCCCCATCAGGAGCTGGAGTTGGTGTTCCGATACTCGGTCGCCCACCTGAATCTCGCCCTTGCCCAGGGCTGCTATGCCCGCACCGAGCCAGCGGCCGGGCGGGGTGCCCTCCTCCATGTAGTAGCGAGTGAGCGGCGTCGAAAGCCGCCTGTTGCCGTCGGCGGCCGCGATCGTCTTGAGCAGGTACTTGTAGCCGTCACCCGCCGACATCACGCGCATCGAAACCGTCATGGTCACCTCCGCTCCTGCGTGGCAGGTGAGCACCCGCACCCTGCGGCAATGCCCGCTCGACCTCGATCTGCAAGAGGCGTGTGACCTCGGATGGCGGTCGGAGCGAAGGCCGGAGTTGGGGTGCGTCAGGCGGTGTCGTTCGGGTGTCTCGGTGAGCAGCGGTCATGTGGCCGGGTCGTGCACCTGACAGGTGACCAGCTCGGCATCAGTTCTCGACGAGGCACGGATGCCGGGGACGACCGTCACCGGAGCGGACTTCATGCACGACCTCGACGCCAGCGGCGACTCAGAACTCAGGATCGGATCGCTGTTCAGCGGCTACGGCGGCCTCGACCTCGCCGTCGAGCACGTCTTCAACGCCCAGACCGTGTGGTTCTCCGAAATCAATGAGCCCGTCGCTCGCGTCTTCTCTAGCCACTGGCCCGAGGTGCCGAACCTCGGGGACATCACGACCATCGACTGGAGCCAGGTCGAGCCCGTGGACATCCTCATCGGCGGATTCCCCTGCCAAGACGTGTCTACCGTCGGCAAGCGCGCCGGCCTCGCGCCCGGCACACGCTCGGGCCTATGGGCGCACATGGCCGCCGCCATCGACGCACTACAGCCCGAATGGGTCGTCATCGAGAACGTCCGCGGGCTGCTGTCCTCACCCGCGACGCGGCCACCTGCAGAAGGAGACGACCATGACCGACGCAACCCCGGCGATGCAACCCCCGACGGCGCAACCCTTCGCGGCCTGGAATCCGACCCGTGGCATCTGGGAGACGACGCAGCTCGACCTCTACGGGCTCTCGGCGCCGTTCTCGGCGATCTGGCCGACCTGCGGCTGGATGCACGATGGATCGGCCTACCGGCTTCGCTTGTCGGCGCTCCTCACCAACGCTTCCGCGTCTTCGCCCTCGCCCGGCGCACTGTTCCGCACCCCGCTGGCGACGGACTCCTCACGCGGCGGGGAAACCCTCGACCAAGTGCGAGCGAGACGAGGGACGATCGCGCTGTCGCACCAGATCATCGACTTCGCGCTCCACGGGCCAGCTGGCTCACCGAGCAGGAGGGCCGAATCGGAGACCCTGTGGTCCCTGATCGACGGACTGTTCAGCGCTGGGGACGCTACGCCGACGCCATCACCCGTTGGGAACACATCATCGGACGACCAGCGCCGACACCAGCCCTCCTGAACGACGCCGACGGCCCTCGCCCAGCACCGGCATTCGTGGAATGGCTCATGGGCTTACCGACTGGATGGGTGACCGACAGCGACGAGCTGACGCAGAACCAGCAGATCACTGCACTCGGCAACGGCGTGCAACCGTTGCAGGCGGCTCTTGCTCTCTCCGCATTGCTCGACTGACCGAACTGGGCTTACACGTCGAGCGGGAGACTGTCCACGTCGTGTTCCGACGTGCCCGACAGCTGACCACAGAAGCGCTTCGCTCGGGTGATGGCCACGTAGATGATGCAGTGCTCTTCTTCGAGCGCGCGCAGCCCCGAAGCGAGCGCTGCGAGTTGGGCGCGGGACAGCACAACTCCGACGCGTTCCCACTCCCGTCCCTTGGCTTGGAAGACCGTGAGTCCCGGAATGACCGCCTCCTCCTTGAGCCTCGCCGCCAACCGGGAGAGTTGCAGGCGAACGATGGCTTCGTTCTCATCGGACAGTCGGCTTGGCTTACGGACTCCCAGGCTCTTGACTGCCTCGCGCAGGCCTTCAAGGACTTCAGCCTCATCCTTGCCAGCAAGCAACCTCTCGACCAGCGGCGCGAATACCTCATCCTGCTTCGCCTGGAAGTGCTCACGATCAAGCCCGAGCTTCGTGATCGCTCCTTCACGGCCGTACGACGCCGTGCCGAGCCGGGCACGCGTGACAACGTCGAGGAGGAGGTTCATGGCCGCATCCGTTGCGTTGTTCACCGTTCGGAAGGCAAGCGGAAGAACGTTGTCGCCGACGGACCACAGTTGGGTCCAGTTCCGGGCGAGTGCGACGTCAACGTCGCTGCTGGCTGTGCGCGGCAGTGCTGCGCCAGAGCCGGCGCGTAAGCTCCTCGCCAGTAGGGGCATCTGCTCGCCGAGGAACCTGAATGACTCCGGTTGTTCGTACGCAACGAACTGATCGGACGTGCCGTCCAGCAGTCTTTCCACAACTTCCGGTTTCGCGCCTCGCCACTTGTAGAGCGCTTGCCAGGGGTCGCCAATGAGAGTGACCGACAGCCCAGCCTCGGCAGCCAAGTAGGCAACGTAGAGGTCGAGGTCGTCTGCGTCGTACACCTCGTCGATGATCGCCGCGCGATAGTTCGCGGATAGCCAGCCGGCCGCTACTTGCTGTAGTTCGTCGACCTGCATGGCCGCACGGAGAATCGAGCGAACGTCCTCGTGGCTGACAGAGCCGGCGTCGAGAACCGCTCGATGGTCAGCGACGCTTCCGATCCCGGCCTCCGGCTTCGTTACCTTGCGGCTCTTCGAGACAACAGAGCGGGCGTTGCTGAGACCCGCGAACCGCACGTAGCTTCCGACCTGGAGGAAGCGGAAGCCCTTGACACCGCGGTAGTCGTCACGGACGTCGAGGGTTGTGGCGCCGTTCGGCCACGTGACCTTGCCCTCGTTGAGGAGATGAGTGAGGAGTTCGACATGGAGGTGATCGAAGGTGACGACGCGATGCGCTGGCCGGATACAGTTCGCGCCCCAGCGGACTTCAATACGGCGGCGCAGCTCGGCCGCCGCAGCCCTATTGAAGGTCAGGCCGAGCACACCGCGAAGGTCTCCCGCTTGGTATCGCTGGTAGCCGTATCGCTCCGCCGCGATCGTCGTCTTACCGCTGCCGGGTGCCGAGATGACGTTGACGAGTCGGTCAGGAGCGGCCGCAGCAAGTACCTGGGCATTGGTTAGCTTGACCATCGATGGGCTCAGATGAGGTCGTCCACGGAAGTCGAGTTCGGCTCCGTGCCGTCGTAGAGCCAGGCGAACATCTCACTGATGTGACTCGGCACCACGACGGAGTTCAGGTTCTTGTCGATCAGCAGCGCCAACGCGAGGGCGAACTTGCCCTTGTGCTTCGGGTGCTTCACAAAGAACTGGTCGACGGTCTCGGCCGTAACCGAGTCCGCCTCATCGAGCTTGCATGCCTTGAACGCGCGCTTGATGAGGTTCTCATTCCCATCAACGAGTGAGGGCTCCAGCGTCGGTCGAGACCAATAGAAGCGTGCCGACTCGTGGTCGAGTTCGGAGTGCCAAGCAGGCGGCTGCGCCTCGGGCAGCGGCGTGCCGCGCCGGTCCGTGTCGGCTACGGCGGCGACGCGGGTGACGAGTTCGTGGCCAGGTGTCGCGAGCAGACGGATCGGCCACTGCCCAACTTTGTGGCCGACTGGAAGGATCGCGAGGGAGTCGACGAAGCCGATTCGTCGAGCGTCGCTCCCTGCCCACGCCCGCCCGAGCAGTCTGAGGATGCTGGCCTCTGTAACGCCCTCGACGATGAGAACCCGGTCGGAAAACAATGCGGCTGACCGCGTTGCGTCGAGGTGAAGTCGAGTCTGCTGGAACAGTTGCGTCTTCTTACTCTCGCTCACCGGGAGGTCCGCGAGTCGACGTGAGAGCGTGCGGTTCTCGGCGTCCTTTCGCACGACGACAAGCTCCTCGGGGTCGCAGGCTGCGGCGAGGTCCGCCGAGTGCGTCGTCACTATGACCTGGATGTCTGGGCGATCTTCGACCAGGGTGCGCAGATAGCGGACGAGGCCGTACTGGAGCTGTGGGTGGAGGTGCGCTTCTGGCTCCTCGATCAACACCGTTGCGTGGAAGAGCTCTGGGTAGAACGAGTCTGCATCGGCATCCGCAGCCTCTGCTGCCTGGGCGAGAGTTGAGTCCATAGCCTTGGTGTACGACGATCCCGGTGAGCGTGTCCTGCTGACGTAGGTGCGGTCACCGCGTGATCCTTCGAGTGATCTCTGACAACCGACTCGAAGAAGGACACTGCGATGACCGCGACCCTCAGTATCGACCCTGACGTCTTTTTGCACGAGCAGCTGGCTCAGGCCAGCCCGGACCTGATGCGGGAGCTGTTGACGACGTTCATCAACGCCTTGTTGTCGGCGCAGGCCGACAGCGTGTGCGGCGCCGAGTACGGCGCCCGGGGCCCTGAGCGGACCAACCGCCGCAACGGGTACCGGCATCGGGACCTGGACACTCGCGCCGGCACCATTGATGTGGCGATTCCCAAGCTCCGCGAGGGCAGCTTCTTCCCGGACTGGCTGCTGGAGCGGCATCGCCGGGCCGAGGCCGCGTTGACCACGGTGGTCGCGACCTGCTACCTGCTCGGGGTCTCCACCCGCCGGATGGACCGGTTGGTGCGTTCCCTGGGGATTACCGGCCTGTCCAAGTCGCAGGTTTCGGTGATGGCCGCCGACCTCGACGAGCAGGTCGCCGCGTTCCGGAGCCGCCCGCTCCACGAGGGCCCGTACACGTTCGTCGCCGCCGACGCGTTGACGATGAAGGTCCGCGAGAATGGGCGGGTCGTCAAGGTTGCGGTCATGGTCGCGACCGGCGTCAACGCCGACGGCTATCGAGAGGTTCTCGGAATCCAGTGCGCCACAACAGAATCCGGTGCCGGCTGGCTGGCGTTCTTCCGGGACCTGGTCGCCCGCGGACTGTCCGGGGTCGCGCTGGTCACCTCCGACGCGCACACCGGCCTGGTCGAGGCCATCGGG
>NZ_BAAAPO010000068.1:0-296 GCF_039531185.1 Nostocoides veronense | reverse complement strand
GGCCGCCACCCCGAAGTCTCAGTGGGGCTGGGTCAAGGCGCTGCTGCACTCGGTGTACGACCAACCCGACGCCGAGGCCGTCCACGCCCAGTTCGACCGCGTCTTGGACGGCCTGCACGACAAGCTCCCCGCCGTCGCCGAGCACCTCGAGGGTGCCCGCGAGGACATCCTCGCCTTCACCGTCTTCCCCAAGGTCCTGTGGCGACAGATCTGGTCGAACAATCCCAACGTTATCTTGAGCCAGCTTCAGGGTGTCGTTGATGTAGCCGATGGCCTGGATCGGTCCCCCATCGTGC
>NZ_BAAAPO010000067.1:0-1160 GCF_039531185.1 Nostocoides veronense | reverse complement strand
AATCCAGCAGGACACCAGTCAGATTCAGGGTCACGACCCCCGCGCACGCCATACCAGCATGTAAGTCCGACCAACGGTGTTTCTGACCTGACACGTCAGCGAGGGCTGGCGGGAAGGTTGGTCACTGATGACCGAGACAATCACGAGCGTGAGCTCGATGCCCAAGGACGCCAAGAAGCGTTCGTCGTCGTCGACCGCGACACCGTCGGAGAAGGCGGCGATCGCGCAGCTGGTCAAGGCCGCGAGGGAGCGGGGTGATGACATCACCGGCCCGGAGGGCCTGTTGAAGTCGATCACCGCGACCGTGCTCGAGGCAGCGCTTGAGGAGGAGATGACCGACCATGTTGGTCACGCCAAGCATCGAGCACCGGAGGGCGGGGCGGAGAACATCCGCAACGGCACCCGCGCCAAGACGGTGCTGACCGACGCGGCCGGGGAGGTGGTGATCGAGGTGCCGCGGGACCGCGCCGGCACGTTCGAGCCGGTGATCGTCAAGAAGCGTCAGAAGCGGCTCTCGGACGTGGACGCGGTCGCGATCAGCCTGTTCGCCAAGGGCCTGACCACCGGCGAGATCTCCGCGCACTTCCATGAGGTGTACGGCGCCTCCATCGGCAAGGACACCATCTCCCGCATCACTGATCGCGTGGTCGAGGAGATGCAGTCGTGGTGCTCCCGGCCTCTGCTGGGCGTGTACGCCGCGGTGTTCATCGACGCGATCTATGTCAAGGTCCGCGACGGGCAGGTCGGCAACCAGCCGTTCTACGCGGCGATCGGGGTCGACCTGGCCGGCCGCCGCGATGTCCTGGGTCTGTGGGCCGGCCACGGCGGCGGGGAGTCGGCGAAGTTCTGGCTGGCGGTCCTGACCGACCTGAAGAACCGCGGCGTTCGCGACATCTTCTTCCTCCCCCGCAAGCGGGAGGTGCCCCCAGTTTGTGACGGCCTGAAAGGGCTGCCGGACTCGGTGTCCGCGGTCTTCCCGTCCACGATCGTGCAGGCGTGCGTGATCCACCTGATCCGGGCGACGTTCCGGTACGCGAGCAGGAAGTACTGGGACCAGCTCGCCCGGGACATGCGCAAGATCTACACCGCGGCCACCGACCAGGCTGCCTGGGCCGCGTTCGAAGAGCTCGAGGAGAAGTGGGGCAAGACCTACCCCGCCA
>NZ_BAAAPO010000066.1:0-548 GCF_039531185.1 Nostocoides veronense | reverse complement strand
TCCTCGGGAAGGTGCGCTCCCTCACGCCACCCCGCCGAAGGCCATCCACAGGTTCTGATCATTGCTCGCCCTTAGCCGAGCCGACGTACTGGTGGCCAGAGTCACGATCAACAAGTACATAGACGCCCTTGACACTGCGGAGCACCTGCTTCCACCCATCAGGTAGAGAGGAGATCGCGTCTACCGGTCGGACGAATGAGCGGAAACCAGGGAAGGGTGGTTCGTACTGCTGCGCGATCTCGGTCACGGGCTTCGCCTGGTTCCTGGCGAGTTGGACCCAGGCGCGCGTACCGGGACCCCAGTCGATAACCACTTTGTCTTGGTACTCAGCCAAGGCTTCGAGCGGATGCATCGCATACCTGTGGAATCCCGAAATGTCGTGCCTCAACATCGGGTCAAGACTGCCCGGCGGGCAAACCTCCCGCCGGTCGACCTGGTACAGCCCCACGAATACGGTCTTGCGGGACTCGGTGACGACAAAGTGTGGCTTGCGCCGTTAAATGGCGGGGTTCTGTAGGTGATATGTGGCGGGCCCCGGTCAACTGACG
>NZ_BAAAPO010000065.1:0-4359 GCF_039531185.1 Nostocoides veronense | reverse complement strand
CGCACGATGGGGGACCGATCCAGGCCATCGGCTACATCAACGACACCCTGAAGCTGGCTCAAGATAACTTGAGGGTTGTTCGACCAGATCTGACGCCACACCTCCTTGGGGAACGCGGTGAAGGCGAGGATGTCGGCGCGGGCTTGTTCGAGGTGGTCAGCGACGGTGGGGAGTTTCTCGGTGAGGGCGTTGACGACGCGGTCGAACTGGGCATGCACTGCTTCGGCGTCGGGCTGGTCATAGATCGAGTGCAGCAGCGCCTTGACCCATCCCCACGAGGACTTCGGGGTCGCACTCATGAGGTTGGCGGCGTAGTGGGTGCGGCAGCGTTGCCAAGCCGTCCCGGGCAGGGTCGCGGCGATCGCGGACACGAGGCCGGCGTGGGCGTCGCTTGTGACGAGCTTGACCGGGCCTGCGCTGGTCAGGCCGCGGGCGGTCAGGTCCCGGAAGAACGCCAGCCAGCCGGCGCCGTCCTCGCTGGTGGTGACCTGCACACCGAGGATCTCGCGGTGCCCGTCGGCGTTGACACCGGTCGCGACCAGCACGTGCACCGGCACCACCCGGCCGCCTTCACGGACCTTGAGCACCAGCGCGTCAGCCGCGACGAACGTGAACGGGCCGGCCTCGCTCAGTCGGCGGGTGCGGAACTGCTCGACGTGCTCGTCGAGGTCCTTGGCCATCACCGAGACCTGGGACTTGGACAGGCCGGTGATGCCCAACGCCTGGACGAGCTTGTCCATCCGGCGGGTGGACACCCCGAGTAGGTAGCAGGTCGCCACCACCGAGGTCAGCGCCCGCTCGGCCCGCTTCCGACGCTCCAGCAGCCACTCCGGGTACAGGCTGCCCTGGCGCAGCTTGGGAACCGCGACATCGAGGGTCCCGACGCGGGTGTCCAACTCGCGGTGGCGGTAGCCGTTGCGGGAGTTGACCCGCTCGCTGGAGCGTTCGCCGTAACCGGCGCCGCACACCGCGTCGGCCTGCGCCGACAGCAGCGCGTTGACGAACGTGGAGAGCAGATCACGCATCAGGTCAGGGCTCGCCTGCGCCAGCTGCTCGTCCAGGAAGCGTGCCGGGTCAATACTTGGTGAAGCGGTCATCGTGGTGTCCTTCTTCGAGTCGGTTGTGAGAGATCACTCGAAGGATCCACCCGGTGGCCGCGCCTACGTTGGAGGCGCGCACTCACTCAGGTCCGTCGTACACCACTCTGCTGGACTCCACTCGCGCTGAACGTGCTTCGTCAACTCCATGACGTCCTCAAGTGGGCTGCCTTCACGTACTCAGCGGCGCCGGACGACGTGCCCACAGCCGCGGCATACGATCCCTCGCTGATTCCTGCCCCACCGCAGGAGGGAGGTCAGCAGCCCCTGTCCACGGCCGAGTTGAACCAGCTCCTTGCGAAATTCGAGGAGAAGGACGCCGCCCTCGCTGCGGCAAAGGAGAGCAGCGCTGCGCTCCAGGCTGAGCTTGAGAAGGTCCGGGCCGCGGTGGCGGCTGCCCAAGCGGCCAAGGCCCACCAGGCCACGCAGTTCGACTGGGACGAGGCGTCAACGCGCGAGCTGTTCATCGACGCCGACCTCTTGGAGGCTGGCTGGTCGTTGACCGACGCGCGCGACCGCGAGTATCCGGTGACAGGAATGCCCAATGCGCAGGGGCAAGGCTTTGTCGACTACGTGCTGTGGGGCGACGACGGGTTGCCGCTCGCCGTGGTCGAGGCCAAGCGGTCTCGCAAGGACCCGGCAGTCGGCCAGCAGCAGGCGAAGCTGTATGCCGACAGCCTGGAAGCAATGACGGGTCGTCGTCCGGTGATCTTCTGGTCCAACGGGTATCAGCATTGGATCTGGGACGACGCAGGGGGCTATCCGCCACGGCGGCTCTCCGGGTTCCTCACCAAGGACGAGTTGGAGTTGATGGTCCAGCGGCGGCAGACACGGCTTCCGCTTAAGGACGCTGTCATCGACAAGTCAATCGTCGAGCGGCACTATCAGACACGGGCAATCCGGGCGGTCGGGGAGTCGTTCGAAGCCAAGCGGCGCGAGGCGCTGCTGGTCATGGCGACCGGCTCGGGCAAGACCCGCACGGTGATCGCGTTGGTGGACCAGCTCATGAAGCGTGGCTGGGTCAAGCGTGTGCTCTTCCTCGCCGACCGGGTGGCGCTCGTCAACCAGGCCGTCGCGGCGTTCAAGGCGCATTTGCCTGCGGCGACGACGATCAACCTCGTGGACGAGAAGGTCCCCGACGGCCGCGTCTTCGTCTCGACGTACCCCACGATGATGGGCCTGATCAACGCGACCGATGCGGTGGGAGGCCGGCGATTCGGGCCGGGCTACTTCGACCTGATCGTCATCGACGAGGCCCACCGATCCGTGTACGCGAAGTACAAGGCAATCTTCGACTGGTTCGATGCGATGCTGGTCGGGCTGACCGCCACTCCCAAGGACGAGATCGACCGCAACACCTACACGCTGTTCAACCTCGAAGCCGGCGTGCCTACGGACGCGTACAGCTTAGACGAGGCCGTTGCCGAGGGGTACCTGGTACCGCCAGTCTCGGTGTCGGTGCCGCTGAAGTTCCTGCGCACAGGGATCCACTACGACCAGCTATCCGAGGCAGAGAAGGACGAGTGGGACTCCCTCGACTGGGGTGAGGACGACCAGGTCCCCACCGACGTCAATCCCGAGGAGCTCAACAAGTGGCTCTTCAACGCCGACACGGTCGACAAGGTGCTCAAGCACCTTATGGAGTCCGGCCACAAGGTCGCCGGTGGCGACCGTCTCGGCAAGACGATCGTCTTCGCCAAGAACAACGCCCACGCCGAGTTCATCCGCGAACGGTTCGACACGGCATACCCGGAGTACGGCGGCCACTTCGCGCGCGTGTTGACCTACAAGACCGAGTACGCGCAGAGCCTCATCGACGACTTCTCCATCAAGGAGAAGGTGCCCCACATCGCCATCAGCGTCGACATGCTCGACACCGGCATCGACGTCCCCGAGGTCGTTAACCTCGTCTTCTTCAAGCTGGTCCGATCGGCCTCGAAGTTCTGGCAGATGATCGGCCGCGGCACCCGGCTGTGCCCCGACCTCTATGGCCCCGGCGAGGACAAGAAGAACTTCTACGTCTTCGACTTCTGCATGAACCTCGAGTACTTCAACCAGCCGGGGGCTGGGTCAGAGGGGTCGGTCCAGAAGTCGTTGGCGCAGCGACTCTTCGAAGCCCGCCTGGCCCTCGTCGCCGGTCTGGATCATGGCGACGGTGGCGCAGAGGTCGGCAGTCTCCGGGACGACACAGCCAAGCACCTTCACCAGGTCGTGGCCAGCATGAACCTCGACAACTTCGTCGTGCGGCCCGAACGCGAGTGGGTCCAGAAGTACGCCGAATGGGAGCCGTGGGCCACCTTGTCCCTGCAGGAGGCCGGAGATGTTGCCGCGCACCTGGCTGGTTTACCTTCCGCCGTCCGTGACGACGACGAGCACGCCAAACGCTTCGACCTGCTGATCCTCAAAATCCAGCTGGCGAAGCTCGACGGGGACCACCTCACCGCTGAGCGCCTTCGGCAACAGGTGCAGCAGATCGCCTCCTCGCTTCTGAACCAGACGGCCATTCCCGCGATCGCCGAGCAGCAGACGCTCCTGGCCGAGGTCGCCGAAGACGAGTGGTGGGTCGACGTCACGCTGCCCATGCTGGAACTCGCCCGGCGGCGGATCCGCGGGCTGGTCCGATTCATCGAGAAGACCACGCGCGCGATCGTGTACACGAACTTCGAGGATGAGATCGGCGACGGGTCGATCGTGGACCTGCCGGGTGTGGCGGTGGGGACGAACTGGGAGCGCTTCAAAGCCAAGGCGCGTGCCTACCTCAAGGACCACGAGGACAACGTGGCCCTGCAGAAGCTCCGGCGTAACAAGCAGTTGACCCACACCGACCTCTCGACGCTTGAGGCGATGCTCGTGGCATCGGGCGCCGGCGGGCCAGAAGACATCGCGAGAGCGACCGAGGAGTCGCAGGGCTTGGGTCTGTTCATCCGGTCCCTCGTGGGCCTGGATCGTGAGGCCGCGACCGAGGCCTTCTCCGAGTTCCTCACCGACTCCCGCTTCAGCGCGGCCGAGATCCGGTTCATCCAGCTCATCGTCGAGCACCTGACCGCCAACGGGGTGATGGAGGCACGTCGCCTCTATGAGGCGCCCTTCACGGATCATGCCCCAACGGGTCCCGACTTCCTCTTCAGTGACAGTGACGTGGACCGACTGGTCGTAGTGCTGGAAAAGGTCCGCGACCACGCATTGTCGGAGAATTAACCGGCTAATCGCAGCGGATTTCTTTCCGGTTCGGCCCTTTTCGTTGTTTGCCTCACATGGCGGT
>NZ_BAAAPO010000064.1:0-5765 GCF_039531185.1 Nostocoides veronense | reverse complement strand
GCCGCCCGCTACCGCGCCTGGCTCACCGCCGCATGAACAGACCTTGACACGGAATAGGAGCATCAGACCCACTCCAGAAGCACTCGGGACGTGAGGGAAGCGCATTCAACGGGCTATCGAGTGGTTCGGCCGCCGCACGGAACGAGCAAGGCCTAAAGGTGCTCGATGACATCCTGAACGACTCCAACGGAAGCACTGAGGTACTCGACCGGGTTACGAACATCTTCGACTCGTCTGGCCGAGGGGTCCGGTTTGGCAACGACGGGTCGTTCATGGGATTCCTGGAGCCACGCGGATGAACGGGTACAGACTGCTTTTGGTGAGCGCCGTCGGCGCCCGCGACGGGATGGCCTTGGAACTGGATGCGATCGACGGTGAGCAGATCGCCGAAGTGTTCGAGGATGAGGATACGAAGGAGCGCACGGTCACGTTCTTCGTCGACAGGGCTGTGCCGCTTGAGGCAGTCGAGTGGCTTCTAGAGCAGGCCCGGACCGAGTTGTGATGAGCCGTCCGGGCGCGACTTCGCGCAGCAACTGCTGGCGATCCCTCCTGGTTGCTTTGATCGCCGTCCTTGCGACTCTGGTCGGCGCAGGAACCGCGTGCGCGATCGAGCCGACCGCCACCTACGACGTAACGGTGTCCGCCTACGACCATCCCCGCGAACATGTGCAGCCTGACACAAGAGCTCCGTCACAGAGAGGCACGTCCGCCGCGCGGCTGGGCTCGACGAGCCCGGTCGCCCTTTCGGCCTGGTTGCCGCGCGGTGTTGCCGCAAACACCGTTGACGACATCCTTCCGACGCCGCGGGTCGGGAGCACCAAGCTCCAGAACCTCGTCAACAACCTCTACAAGGGCACGACGAATCCGAACCGGGTCGGGTACGGCACCACCATGGACGCGATCCGAAACGAGATCGCCACTGGCGTACCGACCAGTGGCCGGATGCACACGATCAAGGGCCAGGAGACCCTCCGCGGGCTGAACAATTGGCTACGACGAAACCCTGACGCTGCCTACTCTGACCGGTTGGTGGCGCAGAGCCTCGCCGACGAGCTCTCGATCGTCCTACGGGGAGGCACACCGTGAGCGCGACCACCGAACGAGCGATCAACAGGCTCGTCGCGGAATTCAATGAGTTGACCCCGATCCTTGAGGAATCACTCGAGGACAACGAGGGCGAACTCCTTCCCCATCTTGTTCTAGCTGATGTCATCCGCTGGCTTGCTGAGCACATCGAGTCGGAGGGGAATACGTGCCGTTCGATTCTCGAGTGGCTGGAGCGCGAGTACGAGCAAGGTTCGGAGGACGTGCAGGGGCTCATCACTGTGAGCGGGGTTGAGATGATCCCGGACCCGGGTCAGCCGGGATCATCGCTTCGGGGGTGGCTGGGTCCCGCGCTACAAGGAGTCGATCCGTGGCTCGCGTAGTCGCCTTCCTGCTGACGGCCATCGTGTCCTGGTTGGGCCTCCTTCATCCAGCACAGGCCGCCGCGGTGGCCGTGGACTCAACGGTCACGACCTACCCTTATGACCATCACCACGTCATGACGGCATCGTCGAGCGCTGTGCCCGAGCGCGGCCCGCCTGGGGTCGCCTACGACTTCACCGCACTCCGTCAGGCCGTCGACATCGCGTCGCGCGGCCCTTCGGCGCGCCCACAGCTCGCGACGACGCTGACCAACACCACCTACGACCACACCGGCCAGCTCGCGCGGGGCATCGGCGGTGCGGGTACGACCCGGACGGCAAATGCCGGCCGCGTGGTGGAACTGCGCGTTGCTCCGGGGGTCCGCGTTGCCGCAAAATCTGGCGACGGGCTGATCGACGCTAGCAAGGTGCGGTTCACCCAAGACAGCGCCGGATCGACCTTCTCTGACGGACGCTCCGTTCTGGACCTCGCCGACGATATGGCAAGGACCGGTAAGGCCCCCGAGGGTTTGCCACAGATCCGACTATTTGAGCAGGACGGAAAGTTGTACTCGCTCGACAACCGCCGACTTTTCGCCGGACAGTACGCAGGTGTCAAACTCCCCTACCGAATGGCAACACCCGCCGAGATCGCCGCCAGGAATCAGACGCAGGTCTTCGACGGCACATCAATCATGATCCGCTTCCCCGGCGGACGAGGGAACTGGGCCTGGTGGCAACAATGACCGTCTACGACCCACTCGAAGGACGTGACGAGGTTCTCGACGTTCTGGACGCCCTCCAGGCAGAGTTGGCCGTTGGCGTGGACTGGGAGAATCGAACCCTCGAACGCTACCTAGACGCCCTCAACGCGCTACTGGGCTCGATCGAGAACACGTACACCAACACAGGGCGTCCGGTACCCACCTCGCCATGGATGCTGATAGCTGAGGCGCTTAGAGGTGCGCGCTTCTATGAATAGCCTTCTGGCGCGTTCCTTCGTCGCCTTCGTGGCCGCCCTGGTGACATGGGCGGGTGCACCGTCCTCAATGGCCGGCGCCATTCCGTCGTCGGCTACCTCGACGTCGTCGGTCTACACGTACGACGGTCAGCACCCGGCTGCAGGGCCAACACTCGCCGGCCCGGATCGCGGACCGCCGACAAATGAGCCCGTGAGCTCCTCCTCCAGCGTGGGCCGGCTTGGGTCGAAGGCCGCGTCGGCGCATCAGTATGCAGCAGTCACGCTGGCCTCCCACGACTACCCCGACCTCGCTCCGTTCACGCGCGCTGCGTCTCGTGGCGGTGCTGCGGTGCAGGCCAGCAGGACGGCGTGCCCTGTCGGCAGTGAGAGACTCGGTGTTGCCGCAAAGTCGGCAGACGAGTTCGTCGACCTAGCCTCGGCATCGCGCCGTAGCCATATCCTTGACGGCCATCGCTACGGCGGGGAGGCGGGCAACACCTGGTTCCCGCAGGGTTGGTCGGACGACAAGATCATGCACTCGATCTCGGACATCGCGACCGATCCGTCTCTCACCTGGGTCCAGCAGACGGGTCGAGCCGGCGCAGCATTCACGCGTGGCGGCGCGCCGGTCAGATACACCGTCGAAGGTGTGCGAGATGGGGTAAAGATCCGGGTCGTCCTCGAACCGGGCGGCGAGGGCATCATCACGGGGTTCCCGATTCCATGATGAGGACACCGAGTCCCGAGGAGATGACCGTCCGTCTGCACGAGGCGATGGACGCGGCGGTTGGGCTCACCCCAGACGACATCATCAATGTGCAGTCGTTGATCGAGGTCGGCGAGTGGCTCGTCGCTTTCGAGACACTCTGTACGCAGATCTACGAATGGGAGATTGGTCTCGAGCCCGACGTGATTCGCGATCTTGAGGGTCTCGGCGCAGCCCTCGGCGCCCGTAAGAAACTCACGGACCATCTGTGGGAAGACGCCGCTGATGCGTAGCAGGGTCGGGACAGTGCTCTCCGTGGTGATTGCTGCCGTCCTGGCTCTGCTCGCTGTTCCAGTTTCCGAGGCCATCGCAGTCGAACCAACGCTGTCGCTGCCGGCCTACGGCTACTACGGCCAGCTCAGTCATTCGATCGTTGGCACTGACGCCTTCGAGCGGGGTCCTCCGGTTCGTACCAGCACAACCTGCACCTACGACGCCGTCGCCCGTTGGTCAAGAGGGGCTTCGGCGCGCTCTGGGCTGGCTGCGACCCGGCCCGCCTACACCTACAACGATCTCGCGGAGGCTGTGCAGGTTGTCGTGTCCACGGCTACCGTCTCGGACACATTGGCGGGCGCTCCGCGAGCGATAGTTGCCGCAAAAGCCGAAGTGCCTACAGTCGTGTTCAGCAGAAGTCGCGCCCCGGGGATCGCCGGGACCTTCGACGATGCGGTCGCGAATGGTGCCCCAACCCAGTTGAACCGCGTGGGCACGGCGGCGCGTGACGCCAATAGGCGGGCGGCGTTGCGAGGGCAATCGCCGGCACCGGCGGGGCAGTCGTTGGACGATTACCCGTTCGCTTGCTCGGCCCAGGGTGGCTGTGGCGCGACTGTCCGGTCTGTTCCGGTTGGCGAGCAGAGTTACCAGGGAGGCGTCCTTAGCCGGTTCTTCCAAGACAACGGAATCGGCGTTGGCGATCCCTTCAATGTGATGTTCGGTCCCTGATGGCTGACCTGCCTGAGGCGCTGTCGCGCGTCGAGGATGGCTTGGTGCGTCTCGATCGGAGTGCTCTGCTTCGATCGCTGCGACCTGGTTTGCAGCGGCAGCTCGTCCGCTCGCAATTGGAGCGAGCTGGGCTCCCGAGCAGCCCGGACCTTGAGACGCTGTACGCGTGGCGAGACGGCACCCAGACCGCGGGCGTCACGCTCGATGACATCCACATTTTCCCGGGCTTCTATCTGCTCTCGCTCGATGACGCGGTCACCAACTATCGCGCCTTCGTGGCCGACCCTCGTTGGGTTCCTGGACGTCTTCCGCTCTTCGCCAACGGAGGTGGGGACTTCTATGTGGTGGATCTTGACCGAGTGCCGCCCGGCTTGATGCGCCACTTCCGGATCGAGGAGTCCGAACAACCGGTCGAGTTCGGGTCGCTGGCGGACATGATCGTCACAGTGGCGACAGGGTTCGACCGGGGTGTGTTCGTTGTTGACTCTGAGGGCTACCTCGAGATGGACGACCTTGCGTTCGCGGCCATCGCCGCCGAGCTCAACCCCGACGTCCCTTGGTGGACCGACTGAGCCAGTGTCAGCTGACGTTGATTTGGCGGACTTGGTGGCGCAGGAGGGCGCCTTCGATCATGGCGGCGACGGTGGCTTGTTCGTCGGGGGTGAGGCGGTCGAGGGCTTCGAGTTGGACGCGTAGGCCGGGGGTGGCGGGGCCGCGTTCGTCGTCGAAGGCGAGGTGGTCGATGCTGCAGGCCAGGGCTCGGGCGAGGGCGCGGAGGACGTCGAGGGTTGGTTGGCTGGTGCCGGCTTCGTAGCGGCGTAGCTGGGTGACGTGGATGCCGATGGTGTCGGCGAGGGCCTGCTGGGTCAGGCCGGCGTGTTTGCGCGTGGTCGCGAGGCGGTGAGCGAAGGTCATGTCCCCGGGTGGGAACTCCAAATCCGAGGCCGGGTTCGCGGCCAGGTGCCCGTTCCGCACGGCCCAGGCGAACAGGGCTCGGACGGGGAGGAGGCGGGCGTTCTGAGAGCGGAAGGTGAGCGGGTCGCCGTTGGTCGAGACTGGTGTGGCGTTCTATGCCGGCAACGCGAAGGTGTGGCTGGCTGATGCTGTGCCACGAGAGTTCATCACCGAGCACCCCGAGTAGAGGTTTCCTCGCGCGCGGTCAGCCGGCGGTACTGAGGGCGGCGCGGATGCGGGTGTTGGCGAGGAGTCCGTCGAGGATGTGCAGGAGGGCGGCTCGGTCGGCGTCGGTGAGGTTGTCGAGGTCGGTGAGTCGGTCGGCGAGGGGGTTGTCTCCGCGTAGGGGGCGGCGGGGGGCGTCGTCGAGCAGGAGGTAGTCGCAAGAGACGTCGAAGATGTCGGTGACCCCTCCCGGCGAGTCCGGAGACTCGGTTTGGTGGTTCATCCTGCCTCGGGCAGGGCGTTGTGGTGACGATAGTGCAGCTGTTCGGCCTCGAGCGGCGTGAGGTCGTCGAGGTATTCGTGGGGTCGGAGGGTGTTGAAGAGTCGACCCACTCGAACGTCGCGACCTCGACTTGAGTGACGTCACGCCAAGGTCCGCAACGGTTGATCATCTCGGTCTTGAATGACCCGATGGTGGTCTCAGCCAACGCGTTGTCGTATGCTTAACCGGCTAATCGCAGCGGATTTCTTTCCGGTTCGGCCCTTTTCGTTGTTTGCCTCACATGGCGGT
>NZ_BAAAPO010000063.1:0-34448 GCF_039531185.1 Nostocoides veronense | reverse complement strand
TCGCCGCCCGCTACCGCGCCTGGCTCACCGCCGCATGAACAGACCTTGACACGGAATAGGAGCATCAGTCCCGAGGTTCGCCGAATCTGCGCACCGTGCACGATGTGCGGAGTTGACCAACCTCTGCTAACTGCTCTTGCCCGGGCCACCATCGTCGGCGAGCGTGTCCTCGAAGAGTTCGCGCAGGTGATCGGGCAGTTGCTGCTCGGGTATTTCGACATCGGTCGGCGGCAGATCGCAGATGACGCCATAGCAATAGCCGTCGGGAACCGCCCGGCTGGGGCCGTCCTTGACGCGGGCCTCGATCGCCTGCAAGGTCCCGCCGCCGAGCACCGAGCGCCACTGCTGCTCCTGCCCGGCAGGCAAGTCCTCGAGGGAGATCGAGCGGGTCTTGCTCAGCCCGGCCAAGCCACCGGAGCGTCGCACCTGCACCACCGCCCTGCTGGGCACCGGCTGCGGATCCGGTGTGTCATCGTCCGCGACGGGTCCGGGCTCGCTGCCGCCCGCCTCGCCGCCGGCAGGCTCGGAGCCGTCCTCGCCCTCGTCGACCGGCCCGAGCACGCCGACCTGCGCCCAGGCAGAGCGCACAGCGAGAGCCTCGGGGGAGTCGACTCCATACGTCGTGATCGCGGCATCGACGGTCAGCCCGGCGAAGGTGACGAAATCGCAGTCCGCGCTGATCCCGGGGCCGGTCAACACGGCATACCAAATGCGCCCCGGCACCTCCCAGGCATTGCCGCCCAGGCTGGTGGCGAGCAGCGCGAAGGCGCGATTGGGGATGCCGGAGTTGATGTGGACGCCGCCGTGGTCCTCGTCGGTGTCGACAAAGTCATCCATATGTCCCGGCTGCGGATCCTTGCCCAGCAGCGGATTGTCATAGGCGGTCCCCGGCGCGATCATCGAGCGCAGGGCCTGACCGGCGAGTTCGCCGATGAGCAGCTCGGCGCCGATCAACCAGTCCGCGGCGTCCGCGCTGTGCCCGAGCTTGCGCTGCTTGACCAGCGAGCCGAAGACATCGGACATCGACTCATTCAGGGCGCCCGGCTGGCCTTGGTACATCAGGCCCGCGGTGTGCTCGGTGACCCCGTGAGCGAGTTCGTGGCCGATGACATCCAGGCTCGCGGTGAACCGGCCGAAGATCTTGCCGTCACCATCGCCGAAGACCATCTGCGTGCCATCCCAAAAGGCATTGTCATAGTCCCGGCCGTAATGCACGCTCGCCCGCAGCGGCAGACCCCGAGCGTCCAGCGAGTTGCGCTCGAAAGCCTCGGCATAAAGCGCCCAGGTGTCGCCCAGCCCGTCATACGCCTCGGTCACCGCGACATCCCCGGTGTCCGGATCGCCCTCGCCCCGCACGCTCGTGCCAGGCAGCCGGGTGCCACCTTGGGCATCGCTGATCAGCCGCACCGGCCCACCCTCGAGGCTTCCCGCGGCCAGCCGAGGACGACGCGGCCGATCCGACTCCGGGGTGGCCTGCGCTCGGCGATGCAGCCGCCGGGCGTCGAGATCGATCAGCGCTTCCCGAGCGGCGGCCGCGAGTTCGGCATCCCCGCTCAACGCGAGCCGCTCCAGGATGTGTGGCGGCACGATGGTGCACCGGGTCGTGTGGTCGTTATCCCCTGTCATGAGCACTATCCTGACGCAGACCACTGACAACGGCCCGTCGAGCGTCCCGGCGGTCGATCAACGCTCGTCCGTGGCCGATGACGTACGCCGAGTGGCGGGTGCGCGCGGTGCCTTGGTGCTGCCCGACGGCGTCACGACACCCGGGGTGAGTCGCCGCAGTTCCACCACCCAGTTGAGGGTCGAGACGCAGGAGATGGGTTTAGTGCCCCCGCACGACACCAGGGCGACCTCGCCCGAGAGCGGGCTAACGACGCTCAGGGCGAGCGGTCGGGTGACGGCCTCGGCGCGGGCCTCGCGGGACTGCTCCGCCCACGCCCGCAAAACGACATCGGCGAATTCGCAGGTGGTATACGGATTTGCCGCCCAAGACCGTAGGCCGATCATTCGCCCCGGGCAGGCGCGCGGCCCTGTGATCTTGGGGAGGGTCTTGGGGCTCTCGGTCAACGACGGATCGGAGGATGACGGGGCCGTCGTTTCCGGGCTCGTGCTCGACGCACCGGACGCGGACGCGGAAGCCGTCGACGTGGGGTGGAGTGCGCGCTCGATCTCTCGATCGCGCTGGACGGCATTAACCATGAGCACGACGGTCACTGCGAGAAGCAGCGCCCCAATGGTGATGCTGAGAGTGCGCAACGAGTGGTCGGCAACCAGGTCGTCCGGCCCGCGCTTGGGCATATCTCTCCTCTGGCCCCCTGCGGCAGGCCAAGGCTAACCCGGGTCAGCCGTAGGTGTCGCGCGGACCCCGTCCGCCGGTGATGCCTCGGCGCCCGTGCCGCCAGCTCGGCGCGGTCGGGCCAAGCACCCGTAGCTCGGTCACGACATCGGGACTCGTCTCCTCGGCGATCCGCGCCAGCAGCGTGTTGCTCAGCAGCCGCAGTTGCGTCGCCCAGGATGTCGACGCCGCCCGGACGACGAGCACTCCATCGTCAAAGGTCTCGGCCCGTGCGTGCTCCGCGACATCCGGGCCGACGATGGCCGCCCACCGCCCGACAACCCCCCCGACCTCCACCTCGTGCTCCCAGCCGCGCTCGCCGACGAGCTTCTCCACGGCCTCCCCGAGCAAGAGCGGGTCGCGATCGGTGCGCCCACTCGCGGTCGCCGAGGTCCGCGTCCGCCGCGGGACAACGCCGGGACGCAAGCCCTTGGCCCGCGCCACCGCTTGCGCGCGCCGCAGCGCTTCGGCCGCCGCGTCGACCTCGGGATCGAGGTCGACCTCAGGCTCGCTCGCGCCCATTTCGTCGGCCGACCGCTCCGCGTCCGGTGGCTGGTCACTCATCATCGACGACCAATTCGATCGCGCCCTTAGTCACCGAAAATCGCTGTCCAGCAAGCGAATCCGGAACATCTGCGGGCACGGCCGCCGTGATGATGACCTGCTCGCCATCGACGATCAAGCCCGCCAGCCGCTCGCGTCGGCCGGCATCGAGTTCGGCGAAGACATCGTCAAGGATCAACACCGGATCGGTCCCGAGATCGGTGCGGAGCAGTTCGTATGCCGCCAGCTTCAGGCCGAGTGCGAGGGACCAGGACTCGCCGTGACTGGCATACCCCTTGGCCGGCAGCCCGCCGAGCGTCAGCAGCACATCATCGCGATGCGGCCCGACGAGGCACTGGCCGCGCTCGATCTCCTGAGCCTGCGCGGCCCCTAGCGCCGCCGTCAGGCCTCCCGAGAGTTCCTCGATCTCCGGCACCTCACCGGCGGCGATCCGCGCAGCCAACGCCTCGCCGACCGAGGCGCGGTATGCCGCCCCGACCTCCCCCGAGCCGCCGCTCACCTCGGCATACGCATGCTCCAGATGCCCGCGCAGGTCCCGCAGCAGGCGGAGACGGGCATACAACAACTGCCCCCCGAGCCCGGCGAGATGGCCGTCCCAGACATGGAGGGTATGCAGTGCGCTCTCCCGCGCCTCCCCCTCGGGTATGCCGTCGGGCACCCGCCGTCCCCGGCCGCCGCGCCGCAGCACCGGCGCGGCCGACTTCAGCAGGGCGCTGCGCTGCTTGACGATGCGGTCGTAGTCGGACCGCACACCCGCCCAACGCGGTTGTCGCTGAACGAGCAGATCATCGAGCAAGCGTCGCCGCGCGGCGGGATCTCCTTTGACGAGCGCGAGATCCTCGGGCGCGAAGAGCACCGACCGGACCTGACCGAGCACCTCGCGCGGCCGCGAGACCGGACTGCGACCCAGCCGAGCCCGATTGGCCCGACCCGGATTGATCTCGATCTCGACGAGGCTCTCGCGGCCCTCGCGCACGACCGCACCGCGCACGATCGCCTGCTCGGCGCCGAAGCGCACCAGCGGGGCGTCCGTGGCGACGCGATGCGATCCGAGCGTGGCGAGATAGCCGATCGCCTCGGCGACATTGGTCTTGCCTTGGCCGTTGAGCCCAACCAAGGTGGTGACGCCCGGCCCCAAGGGGACCTCCGCACTCGGATAGCTGCGGAAGTCGATCAGGCTCAGGTGCCGGACATACACCTCAGCGCTTCGCGGCGCGCTTCCGCGTCGTGCCGGAGCCCGACGTGGGGCCGGCACCCGCCGCGCCCGAACCGCCCTGGGTGCTGCCAGAGCCCGACGACGGACCCGCCGCAGCAGCCTTGCGACCCTGAGCGGCCGCCTTGGCCGCACTCTTGGTCGGCTTCTCCTTGGGGGCGACCTTCTTCTTGACCGCCTTGGCCGCCTTCGGTGCCTCACCGCGGCGCAGCAACTCGCCCTCGGCGACGGTCATGACCTGGTGGCCACCGAACTGCCCGCGCAGCGCGGCAACCGCCTGCATCGTCGGCGAGTGGTCCTGACGTGAGGCGAAGCGGGCAAAGAGCGAGGCCGAGATGACGGGCATCGGCACTGAGAGCGCAATGGCCTCTTCGACGGTCCAGCGGCCCTCGCCAGAGTCGGCGGTGTAGTCCGAGACGTCCTCGAGGGTGGGGTTCTCTTCCAGCGCCTTGACCATCAGGTCGAGCAACCAGGAGCGCACGACGGTCCCGCGCGACCACGCCTTGAAGGCGCCCGGCACATTGGTGACGATGTCCTTCTTCTCGAGCAGTTCGTAGCCCTCGGCATAGGCGTGCATCAGGCCGTATTCGATGCCGTTGTGGACCATCTTGGTGTAGTGCCCGGCGCCGACCTTGCCGGCGTGCACGAAGCCTTCGTCACGGGGGCCTTCGGGGCGCAGCGCATCGAAAATCGGCATCGCCTTGCGGACATTCGCGGCGGTGCCGCCGACCATCAAGCCGTAGCCATTCTCCAGACCCCAGATGCCGCCGGAGACGCCACAGTCCATGTAGGCGACGCCTTTGGACTTCAGCAACTTCTCGTTCTCGAAGTCGTCGGTGAAGCGGCTGTTGCCGCCGTCGATGACCATGTCGCCCGGCTCTAGGAGGTCGGCAAGCTTCGCGACCGTCTGCCGAGTGATCTCGCCCGCGGCGACCATCGTCCAGACGACGCGCGGCGCCTCCAAAGACTTCACCAGGTCGCCGAGTGACTTGACGTCGGAGACCTGCGGGTTGATGTCATATCCGATGACTTCGTGGCCGGCGCGGCGCAGCCGCTCGCGCATATTGCCGCCCATCTTGCCCAAGCCGATCAACCCGAGTTGCATGAGGGGACCTTTCCGTTGCGTCTGGTCTGCGGGACTTCGATTCCAACTCTAGTCCTGCGTGTGGTGCGCGCCACAGGACCGCGCAGGGAGTATGCCGTCTGGCTCAGCTGGTGAGTCGAACCGGTTGCAGCACATAGCGATAGCCCAGTTCCGGCGAGCCATCGGGCTCGCTCTGACCGGTGATCATCGCGGGCTTGAGGGCGGCGGTGAAGGACAGTCGCGCATAAGGGGTATGCAGTGCGCCGAGCCCGTCGAGCAGGAAGCCGGGGTTGAAGGCGATATCGATCTCCGGGCCGTCGACGGTGGCCTCCACCGCTTCGGAGGCTTGGGCGTCGTCCCCGGCGCCGGCCTCGATGTCGACCTGGCCACCGGCGAACTTCAACCGCACCGGGGTGTTGCGTTCGGCCACGAGCGCCACGCGCTTGACGGCCTCGATCAGGTCGGAGGTCTTGACGACGGCCTCGGTTTCGGAGGCGCTCGGGAAGATCTTGGCGACCTTCGGGTATTCGCCGTCGAGCAGGCGTGAAGTGCTGTGCCGCTGGCCGGCCTCGAAGCCGACGAGTCCGTCACCGCCGGCGGCCTGGCCGAGGGCCAGGGCGACCGAGCCGCCGGAACCGAGCGAGCGCGCGGTCTCGGCGAGGGTGCGGGCCGGGACGAGGGCAATATGACTGGCGTCGGCGGCCGCGGGGGACCAGGTGAATTCGCGCATCGCGAGGCGGTAGCGGTCGGTCGCGAGGAAGGTGACCTTCTCGCCCTCGATCTCGACGCGCACGCCGGTCAGGATCGGCAAGGTGTCGCCGCGGTCGGCCGCGACGGCGACCTGGCTGACGGCTTGCGCGAAGGTGGCGCCGTCGATGGTTCCGCTGGCTTCGGGCTGGGTCGGCAGCGTGGGGTAGTCCGAGGCCGGCATCTGGAGCAGGGCGAAGCGCGAGGACCCACAGGTGACCTGAACCTTGGAGCCGTCCGTCGCCACATCGACCGGCTTGTCGGCCGGCAGATTGCGGGCAATCTCCGAGAGCAGCTTGCCGAGCACGAGCACGGTGCCGGCCTCGGAGACATCCGCGGCGACGGTGATCCGGGCCGAGACTTCATAGTCAAAGGCGGACAGCGTCACGGTGCCATCGGTGCCGGCATCGATGAGCACGCCGGCGAGCACGGGCACGGCCGGCCGCACCGGCAGCCCACGAGCCACCCAGGTCACGGCCTCGGCGAGAACATCGCGCTCGACACGGAACTTCACGGTTACCACCTTTGGTCTTCGGTCGTGGCAGGCCCACGCGGAATCCCGTGCGCCGACCGCGGCCAAGGCGAAGTGCCCGGACGGAAGCCCTCGGGAAGCATGAGATTAGCTCCCGTCGGCTCCCCGTGCCAGGCCGGGGGCGTTGCGAATGAGGTACGCCGCCCACCACGGCCCCGTCCATCTCCATGCCAGCGGGTCACCCGCGTCGCTCGTGCACAGGGTCTGGTCGGGGATGCTTCGCGATATGGGACTGGAATCGTCATCGTCATAGCGGCTGTGGATCCTGTGGACATCGGGCATCAACCCAGGCCAGCGGGTCATTGCGCCCGTGGAAGAGGATGTGGACGACGCGTGCGGGGCGGCGAGGCGGCTGGGGATGACGATGGGGTGTCCCCAGGTTTGTCGGACGTTGTGGAAAAGGTGGGGCAGCTGTCCCCACCTTGCCCCCGGCGAAACGACCTCATTGCACAGGGGTGAGTAACGGCATACCTGCAGGATCCACAGGGAAATCCACAGGCTGTGGATGGCGCGGCGACGAGCGCACAGACCCAGGGTGTCGAGCAGGCAGGCCGCAGGTGTCGGGCAGGTAACGAGCCATCCACGGGTGGGGACAACTATGGGGATAACGGCGATGCCCCCGGCCGGCGGCGGGCGCCGGATGCCCAAAGTGACGATCTCGCGGTGAGGTCGTCACCTTGGGGCGAGATCGGCAGGTTGATGTGACGACCTCGGCCAAATGTGACGACTCGCGCTCTACGAACTTTGCTGCTTGATCCGGTTGGTGAGCTCCGTGACCTGGTTGTAGATCGCCCGGCGCTCGGCCATCAACTGGCGAATCTTCTTCTCGGCATGCATGACGGTCGTGTGGTCCCGGCCGCCGAACTGCTGGCCGATCTTCGGCAGCGACAGGTCCGTCAGCTCGCGGCACAGGTACATCGCGATCTGGCGGGCCGTGACGAGCACCCGGCTGCGTGAGGCGCCCTGGAGGTCCTCGATGGTCAGGGCGAAGTAGGCCGCGGTCTGGGCCATGATCGTCGCGCTGGAGATCTGGTTGGTGTGCTCGTTGGGGATCAGGTCCTTCAGGACGATCTGCGCGAGCGGCAGGTCGACGGCCTGCCGGTTGAGGCTGGCGAAGGCGGTGACCCGGATCAGGGCGCCCTCGAGTTCGCGGATGTTCGTCGAGATGCGCGAGGCGATGTATTCGAGCACTTCCGGCGGGACCGATAGGCGTTCCTGCAGCGCCTTCTTGCGCAGGATCGCGATCCGGGTCTCGAGGTCCGGCGGCTGGACATCGGTCAGCAGGCCCCACTCGAAACGGCTGACCATCCGGTCCTCGAAGCCGGAGAGGTGCTTGGGCTGGACGTCGCTGGTGATGACGACCTGCTTGTTGGCGTTGTGCAGGGAGTTGAAGGTGTGGAAGAACTCCTCCTGCGTCTGCACCTTGCCCGACAGGAACTGGATGTCGTCGATGAGCAGGACGTCGACCTCGCGGTAGCGGCTCTGGAAGTTCGCGGCCCGGTCGTCGCGGATGGAGTTGATGAAGTCGTTGGTGAACTCCTCGGAGTTCACATAGCGCACCTTGACGTGCGGATACAGGCTGCGGGCGTAGTGGCCGATCGCGTGCAGCAGGTGGGTCTTGCCGAGTCCGGACTCGCCATAGATGAACAGCGGGTTGTAGGCCTTGGCCGGCGCCTCGGCCACCGCGACAGCGGCGGCATGAGCGAAGCGATTGCTGGAGCCGATGACGAAGCTGTCGAAGTGGTATTTCGCGTTCAACCGCGTCGCGCTGACATCCTCGACATCGCCAGAGGTGGCCGGCGTCAACTCCGGCTCGTCCTCCTCGAGAACGTCCTCATCATCGGGCAGCGAGGCGGTCGCGCTGAACAGGTCATCGCCATGATCCTCCAGCGTGGGATCGACCGTCACGGCCAGCGACAGTCCCGCGCCGAGATCGGTGGACAGTCGGCTGACGACCCGTTCGCGCAACTTGTTCTCTAGGACATCCTTGGCGAAGTCGTTCGGGACGACGACGAGCACGGTCTGGTCCAGGACACCCTTGATCTTCGCGCCCTGCAGGAAGACTCGATGTTGCATCGGGACTCCATCGGCCGCCAGCGAGGCGAGAACCGCGTTCCACAGGGCACTGGTGTCGGGCTTCGTGTCCGTCACGCGCCACGTCCTTCCGGGACTACACGCGCTGTCCACAGGGTTGTCCACAGATGTGGGTGACCGCGGGCCGCGGCAGTGCGGTCCGGCGGTGCTGTCAGGCAGCGCGACCCGACCCGCAGCATTATTAACCCCCGGGGGAGCTTCTTTGCACCCAGGGCGTGTCGCATCTCGTGGGATGTCGGACCACGTGTCAGAGTGAAGGGTTGCGCAGGTGTCCGGGGCGTCCGGGGCATGAGTTTGACCCGCTTTCCCGCGCTGCCGTACCCTTGATCTTCGGCCTGTCGGCCGTTTTCGCATGCCCACGGTTTCGAGCGCGGGCTTCCGATTGCGGCCGACACCCCCTCGTGGGGTGGCCGCCCCGAGACCAACCACTGCCGGATCTCGCACGGTGCCTCACGCCCCGCGCGCCCGATCCCTTGGCAGCGAGAACGAAAGAAGACCGTCGTGAGCAAGCGGACTTTCCAGCCCAACAACCGCCGCCGGGCCAAGAACCACGGCTTCCGCGCGCGGATGAGCACCCGCGCCGGCCGCGCCATCCTCGCCGCGCGTCGCCGCAAGGGCCGCGCCGAGATCTCGGCCTGACCCGTTTCGGTGCTGCCGGCAGACCGGCGGCTGCGCACTAGCGCTGATTTCGCGGCGGTTCTGCGTCGCCGTGGACGGGTCAGCGCCTCCGCGCACCTGCTCATCGTTCATGCCAATCGCCTGCCCGGCCGGGAAAACCTTCCGAGCCGGGTTGGCTTCGTTGTGGGCAAGAACGTCGGCAATGCCGTGCTCCGCAATCGGACCAAGCGTCGGCTGCGCGAACAGTGCCGCGCCCGCCTCGCGCTGCTGGTCGAGGGCACGGACTATGTCGTGCGGGCGCAGCCCGCAGCCTCCGGAGCGCCGAGTTCGGCCCTCGGCTCGGCCCTGGATGCCGCCCTGGCGGACCTGTCCACCCGCGGTGGGGAACGACGATGAGCGGCGGCCGCACCATTGGGCGGGTGCTGGCATACCCCCTGATCGTGCTGATCAAGGGCTACCAGCAGCTGATCTCCCCGCTCACCCCGCCGAGCTGCCGCTACTACCCCAGCTGCTCGGCATATGCCGTGACCGCCCTGGAGCGGTTCGGCCCGGTCAAAGGCAGCTATCTCGCCGCCCGCCGCCTGCTGCGCTGCCACCCCTGGGCTCCCGGCGGCGTCGACCACGTGCCGGAGCGCACCCCCAAGACCCCTTCGCCGCCGGCGAACCCCACCCCCCTCTCGTCGAGTTAGGACAGCATGGGCGACTTCTTCAATAGCGTGCTCTACCCCATTGAGTGGGTGGTCGCGTGGATCATGTACGGCTTCCACCAGTTCTTCTCCGCGATCGGTATGCCCGAGGCGTCCGGCTGGACGTGGGGTCTGTCGTTCGTCGGTCTGGTCATCGTCATGCGGGCCGCGCTGATCCCGCTCTTCGTCAAGCAGATCAATGCCTCTCGCAAGATGCAAATGATCAGCCCCGAGATTCAGAAGATCCAGGCGAAGTACAAGGGCAAAACCGATCCGGAATCGCGTCAGAAGATGACGCAAGAGACGATGGAGCTTTATCGGACGACCGGGACCAATCCGTTCTCGTCCTGTCTGCCGATCCTGGCGCAGTCCCCCATCTTCTTCGGCCTGTTCCGGGTGCTCAACGGCCTGGAGTCGATCGCGCGCGGGGATCGAGACGCGATCGGGCCGATCACCAAGGATGTCGCGAGCCAGGCCGAGCAGGCGATGCTCTTCGGTGCCCAGCTGTCCGACCGGTTCATCGGTGCGGACACCCTGAACACCAAGATCGTCACGATCGTCTTGATCGTCTTGATGTCGGTGACGACCTTCACCACCCAGCGCCAGCTGATGACCAAGAACATGCCAGCCTCGGCGCTGGACAACCCCTTCGCGCGCCAGCAGAAGGTGCTGCTCTATGTGCTGCCGCTGGTCTTCGCGATCTCGGGTGTGAACTTCCCGATCGGTGTCCT
Source organism: Nostocoides veronense (assembly GCF_039531185.1). Taxonomy (NCBI): domain Bacteria; kingdom Bacillati; phylum Actinomycetota; class Actinomycetes; order Micrococcales; family Intrasporangiaceae; genus Nostocoides; species Nostocoides veronense. Next base: position 23,841 of record NZ_BAAAPO010000063.1, on the reverse strand, counting down.
CATCTACTGGTTCGTCACGAACGTCTGGTCGATGGGCCAGCAGTTCTATGTCATCCGTCGCAACCCGACCCCGGGTTCGCTTGCCGAGAAGGCGCTGCACGAGCGTCGCGCCCGCAAGGGCAAGCCGATCACGCCGGGCGCCGCCGTGGCCGGTGGTGGGGCGATCGTCGAAGACGAGGCGCCCAAGGCTCCCGGATCCGGGCAACGGCAACAGCCCAAGCGCAAGGACCGCCAGCGCAAGCCCCAGACCCCGCCGAAGGGTCCCAACTCCCCCAAGCCGCCGAAGACCGAGGGCGAGGTCGGCACGGCCGGTCCCCAAGACGCCCCGGGCAAGAACTAAGGAGTGCCGCCGATGAGCGAACAGAACACCCAGCTGGAGACTCCCGAGGTCGATGGGTATGCCGATCCTTCCGCCCCCGTGGAGGCCGCGGAGGACTCGTCCGCGGACGGTGCTGACGAGGCGCTGACGGACGGTGACCTCGCCGAGAGCGAGGACACCGCGGAGGATGGTGCCTCGGAGGATGGCGACGCGCAGGATGGCGACGCGCAGGATGGCGGCGCCGCGGCGCCGCGCCGCGGTGGCCGCAAGGCGCTGCTCGAACGCGAGGGCGAGGTGGCCGCAGACTTCCTAGAGACGCTGCTCGATATCGCCGACCTCGACGGGGACATCGACCTCGATGTCGATGGTGATCGGGCGGCCGTGGCGATCGTCGACTCCGACGAGGGCCGCGTCCCCCGCCGCCTTGTCGGCCCCGGCGGCAAGGTGCTCGACGCCCTCCAGGAACTGACCCGTCTGGCGGTGCAATCCGCCACTGGCGAGCGCTCGCGCCTGATGCTGGATATCGCCGGTCACCGCGCCGAGCGTCGCAACTCTCTGATCGAGTCGGCGCGCGTCGCGATCGAGGAGTGCCGCACCACCGGCCAGCCGGTCGACTTGGAGCCGATGACCGCCTTCGAGCGCAAGGTCGTCCACGACGAGGTCCTCGCCGCCGGTTTGGTGTCGGAGTCTTCGGGTGTTGAGCCGCGGCGGTATGTCGTGGTCCACCCGGCCGCCTCCTGAGCCCGGTGAGCGAGGCACCGGCGGGAGCGAACGGCATACCTCCGGAGCCGCCGGCGGTTGCTGCAGCGGTCTTCGGGGACCGGCTTGAGCTCGCCGAGAGCTTCGTCGCGATCCTCGCCGACACCGGCGTCTCGCACGGCCTGATCGGGCCGCGCGAGGTGCCCCGGCTGTGGGAGCGGCATGTCCTCAATTGCGCGGTGGTCGCCGAGGCGATGCCGACGGCTGACGCATCGGTGATCGATGTCGGCTCCGGTGCCGGATTGCCTGGTCTGGCCCTGGCCATCGCCCGTCCCGACCTGCGGGTCACACTGGTCGAGCCGATGCTGCGGCGGACCACGTGGCTTTCGGAAACCGTTGCGGCGCTTGGTCTTTCCGGGGTTGAGGTATGCCGTGGGCGCGCCGAGGAGTTCCACGGCCGTCTGTCCGCGGACTATGTCACGGCCCGGGCCGTGGCGGCCTTGGACAAGCTGGCCGGGTGGTGCGCCCCGCTGACGCGCGTGGGCGGTGAACTGGTGCTGATGAAGGGCGATAACGCCGCCGACGAACTGGCCGCTGCCGCGCCGGTGCTGTCCCGCTTGGGGCTCGGGGCCGGGCAGGTGCGGGTCGTCGGTCAGGATCTGCCGACGCCGACGACGCTGGTCGTCATCGGCAAGGAGCGCGAGCCGGCTGGGGCGAAGCGCCGGGGCAAGCGTCGGTAGTTTCCGTGGTGATGCACGACGATGAAGTGCCGATCGATGAGCACATCGTCCGCGCGCTGATCGACGAGCAGTTCCCGTCGTGGCGGGGCTTGCCGGTCACGCGCCTGGCGACGGGCGGGACCGTGAACGCGATCTTTCGGATCGGCGATGATCTCGCGGCCCGCTTTCCGCTGCGCGGGATGCCTGTCACGGACGCTCGCTCGTGGCTCGTGTCGGAGGCGGCCGCTCAATCGGAGTTCGCGCAGGTCAGCGGCCTGCCGACGCCTATCCCGGTCACTATCGGCTCCCCTGGCCTGGGATACCCGATGCCCTTCGCCGTGCAGACCTGGGTTTCTGGACGGGTGCCTGGGGTTGGCGAGTTCGCGGACTCGGATGCTCTGGCCGACGATGCGGCCGCCTTCGGGCCACCCTGGGCTGCGGGGATATCGAGTAACAGCGTGGCCGCGCCTGGGCATTCGTGCAGGCCATGGGCCTAGTCCACTACTACGCCGACACCAATCCCGGCATGCACGCCCTCGGCCTGCGGACGCTGCAGGAGATCCTCGCGGCCAACTGATGACCGTGCAGCCAATCTCAAACGTGCTTCTTCGCCAGTCCGGGGAGATCCAGAAGACCGGGCCCTTGCAGGCCCTGCATCGAGGCCCCCGATGCAGGGCATTGCCAGCAGGACTCCCTTACCGGGTGCCGGAGTAGCCTCTGAGGCTGTCCAACAGGTACCTGACCGCCTCCGGCCAGGAGGACATGACCGCGATCCCGGCCGGGTGTCAATGGCCAAGTGGAGGTCCCCGGTTTTGGCCAGGTGAAAGTCCCCACCCTCTGCGGGTTGTTCAGGGGGTCAGGGGCGGTCCTCCTCGACGTTGGCGGGCTTGGAGCATGCGGTAGGACTGGCCGTTGGTGATGACGGTGGTGGCGTGGTGGAGGAGCCGGTCGAGCATGGAGACAGCGGTGGTGTGTTCGGGCAGGAACCGTCCCCAGTCCTCGAAGGAGTGGTGGGAGGCGACGCCGAGGGAGCGGCGTTCGTAGGCGGCGGCGACGAACCGGAACAGGAGCTGTGCGCCGGTGTCGTCCAGGGGCGCGAACCCGATTTCGTCGATGAGCACGAGGTCGTTGCGGAGCAGGGTGTCGATGACTTTGCCGACGGTGTTGTCGGCGAGTCCTCGGTAGAGGGTCTCGACGAGCTCGGCCGCGGTGAGGTAGCGGACGCGGTGTCCGCGGGTGACGGCGGCGTGTCCCAGGGCGATGAGGGTGTGCGACTTGCCGGTGCCGGCCGGCCCGATCAGGGCGAGATTCTCGGTGGCGTGGATCCACTCCAGCGAGGTGAGGTAGGCCCAGGTCGGGGCGGGGATCGAGGATGCGGCCAGGTCGAACTCGTCGGTTGTCTTGACGACGGGGAAGGTCGCGGCCTTGAGGCGGGCTCGGGCGTTGGAGTCGTCGCGGGCGGTGATTTCGGCCTCGACCAGGGCGCGGAGCACCTCTTCGGGTGTCCAGCGTTGGGTCTTGGCCGTGACGAGCAGCTCGGGGGCGAGCTGACGCATCGCGGCGAGCTTGAGGCGGCGCAGGCCCGCGGTCAGGTCGGCGTCCAGGGCCGGGACGGTCGCGGCGCTCACGAGGACACCGCCGTCGGCGCGTACTCGGTCAATGATCGCGGGTGCGCGACGGGGAGGTCCACGACGAGGGCGTCCCCGGCCGAGCGCGGGCTGGCCACGCCGAGGCCGGCCTGCAGGATGGAGCGGACGTCACTGGCTTTCCACCGTCCGAACGCGACCGCCCGTTCCAGCGCTGCGGTCACCGCGGCTTCGCCGTGGGCGGCGGTGAGGGCATTCAGGTCGGCCAGCTCCGGTCCGAGGCGGGTGTGGCCGGCGGCGGCGGCGCCGGCGATGAACGCCTCCGCGGCGGGTCCGAGCGCGCAGAACTGTTGCTCGGCAACGGTTCTCGGGCGGATCGCACGCACTGGGGTGGCCGGGCGCGGGCCGCCGTAGTGGTCGTCCAGGATCGAGGTGGCACCCGGCCCGAGGAGCGGGTGCTCGGCGTGGACGACACCGGTGGCGGGGTCAATCAGCAGGACCCGGGCCCCGTCGACGATGACCGCGACCTGGGCGCCGACCAGGGCCTTCGGCGCGGAGTAGCGGGCCGAGCCCCACCGGATCGTGGACAGCTTGTCGACCTTCCGGGTCGCCGGCGCCGGCCCGATCCGCGGCCTCAGCGACGGCAACGGCGTCAACAGCCCCGCCTCGGTGACCAGCCGCTCCTTGGGGACCGTGCACGTCTCGGAGTGTTCGGTCGCGTTGACCTGCTCACACCACTCGGCCGCGGCACGGTTCGCCGCGGCCAGGTCGGCCAAGACCGTTGCGGCAGCGGCGGTCTCGTCGCCGCCGAGCCGCTCGGCGTGCTCGAGCAGCAGTGGCCGGAGCAGGTCGGACTTGCCATACCCGACCAGGTTCTCCACGATCCCCTTCGAGGCCGGGTCGGCCGCCTCGCAGAAGTCGGGCCGGAACCGGTAATGCGTCGCGAACCGGACGTACTCACTCGTCGGGACGACCCGGTTGGCGACGACGCCGCCCTTGAGGCAGCCCATCCGGTCGGCCAGCACCACCTTCGGGGCCCCGCCGATCACCTCGAAGCACTCGGCGAGCATGCCCATCGTCGTGGCCGCCTTCTCATCCGCGGCGAACCGGACGAACCGGAACCGTGACCACGCCAGGACCGCGCAGAAGACGTGGACGCCGGCAACCACACCCCAGTCGATGACCAGGTGCTCACCCGGAGCCCACACCGCCGGACGACGCGGGTGTCCCCGCTCGGCCCGGAAGGTCTTCTTCTCCGCCGCGACCAGGCGGCGGAAGTTCCGCGGCGACCCGGCATAACCGGCCGCGCGGGCCCTGGGCAGGAGCCGCTTGGCGCTGACCCGGCCCCGCGCCGACCGGACGGCCTCGGCAACCAGGTCACGCACGCACTCGTAATTCGCCGGCCGCGGCTCCCGCCCCGGGCGGACCTCGCCCGAGGCGTGCCGTTCCACGACCCGCTTGACCGTCTTGTGAGTCGTGCCGCAGACCTCGGCCGCGCCACGGTAGGTGCCCACGTTCTCGTAGGCGGTGATGATGTCCAACTCTTCCCTCATGTTCTTCAATGGAGCTCCCTGGGCGGTGCGGTGACAGGCTTCGACACCGCCACCGTTCACCGTCCAGGGGCTCAGCTCACGGACGACACGAGCAGAGGGTGGGGACTTTCACTTGGCCACCAGCGGGGACCTCACATGGCCACCAGCGGGGACTTTTCCATGGCCACGGACACCGGGACACTCCCCATCGGCGGAGCCGGATGGACGCCCAGCCCGCCGGTGAACAGCACGCGGCGATCAACATCTGCCAGGTGGTTAAGCACCGACAGCCGATCATCGACAAAGTGAGTGACCCCCAGGCGGCGACAGATCGGCGCCTTGTCCGCCCGATCCCGCACGAAATGCACCTGGGACTCCAGCAGCGGGCCGGGGAGCATTTCCTGCTCCGCCAGCCACTGCCTACTCAAAGTCGCGATCCTCGGTCCTGCTTTCGAGACGATGTGAACTCGGCAGTCGAAAGCCGCCAGAAGACGCTCGACAGCCTCGCCCGCCCCGTCAACAGCAGGCGTCTCCATCGGGCGAGACCCGAAGAACGAGGTGTCCTCGCCCTCAGCTAGCCGATCCACCAGCACACCGCCGATGTCCAGCCCTAACACTGGCTGAACCGTTCGTCGACCGGAGTATCGAGGCACGATCACCAGTCAACCGCAAGCGAAACAGTGCAGACCCGCACAAACGACGTCGCGCCGCCAGAACCGAGCTAGGACACCCCACGAAGTTCTCCCACGCAGAGCGTGGGACCCACGCTCGTCCCGCTTACGCAGAGCGTGGACCCAGCTCCGATACTTCGCGGGGACCCCGTCCACGACTTTCGCAACAGGGCCTAGCACACCAGAAAAGCGTTACACCCGGGCTGGCATTGACCCGTGTACGGAGCGGACATCGCGCCATGCCGATTGCCCGCCGACAAGCTCACACAGTCGTTCAACAGCGTGTTGAACAACAACAAGGTCTAGAAGTGTAGAGAATTATAGGGATTTATAGAGGCATGTCCGCGACCTCACCGGCCTCGACGACAGCACCTGCACGCCCCCAGCCGTCGCAGCCCCCACCGAGCACCCCTAAATCGAACAGCGGCCCGACCCCACCCGGCACCCGCAGAGCCAGACCGCTACGGCTCACCCTTGCTCGGGCAGGTGGTCGCTGGGATCGACGCCCATAGCGGCGAGGATGCGGCCGAGGTCCTCGAGGGTCGCGAACTCGATCGTGACCCGGCCCTTCTTGGCGCCCATCGCGATTTTGGCGCGGGTGTCGAGGAAGTCCGAGAGTCGGGATTCGATGTCGATCAGCTCCGGTCGGGGTGTCCCGGCGCGGGGTGTGCGGCGAGCCCTCTCCGGCTCATCCGCCTCGCCGAGAGCGACGATCTCCTCGACGGTTCTGACTGAAAGTCCCTCTGCCACAATGCGTTGCGCGAGTCGCTCCATCGCTCCGCCGTCGCCGAGGCCGAGGAGGGCGCGAGCGTGGCCGGCCGAAAGAACACCGGCTGCGACGCGGCGCTGGACCAGCGGCGGTAGCTTCAGCAGCCGGAGCGTATTACTGATTTGCGGGCGGGAGCGGCCGATTCTCGTGGCCAGTTCCTCCTGGGTACACCCGAAATCGTCGAGGAGCTGCTGGTATGCCGCCGCCTCCTCCAGGGAGTTCAGCTGGCTGCGATGCAGGTTCTCTAGAAGGGCATCCCGCAGCAGATCATCATCAGCGGTTTCGCGCACGATCGCCGGGATACTCGTCAGGCCCGCAGCCTGCGACGCGCGCCAGCGCCGCTCACCCATGACCAGCTCATAGCCCTCGCCCACCGGCCGCACGACGACCGGCTGCAAGACACCGATCTCCCGGACGCTGGTCGCCAACTCTTCCAGTTCGTCGGGATCAAAGACCGACCGTGGCTGTCGCGGGTTCGGCGTGATGCGCTCGAGCGGAATCTCGGCAAAATGCGCCCCGGGAACCGGCACCAGGTCGCTTGACCCATCGCCACTGCCGGGAGCCGGGACGGCACCTGAGCCGGCTGCGCCGGAGGGGTGAACGATTTCGAAATCTACGGAATCACTTGCAGCAGAGCGGTTTTCCGACAAAGAGTCGCCGTCGAGGACTGGTGGCGACGCCCCTCTGTCGGGAAAGAAGACGTCCACCGGACGGTCGTTGCGGTCCTGGGACGGTGCCGGCGGTATGAGGGCACCCAGGCCCCGGCCGAGGCCGCGTCGTCTCTCATTCATCGGACATCTCCTTCATCAGACGTGCTCGCGCCGTGGTCGCGATGGGCAAACTCGCGGGCGGCAGCCCGGTAGCTCAACGCCCCAGTGCCCGTCGGGTCGTAGGTCATGACGGTTTGGCCAAAGCTCGGGGATTCGGACAGCCGGACCGATCGTGGAATGGTCGAGCGCAGCACCTCTCGTGGGAAGTGCCGTCGCACCTCTTCCGCCACCTGCGCCGCTAGGTTCGTGCGCCCGTCCACCATGGTCAGCAGAATGGCGCCGACGGCCAAGTCCGGATTCATCGACGCCTGGACCAGACCGATCGTCCGCATTAGGGCCGTCAGCCCCTCCAGCGCGTAGTACTCGCCCTGGATGGGGATGAAGACCTCATCCGCCGCGACCAGCGCATTCAACGTCAGCAGCCCCAGACTCGGCGGGCAGTCAATGATCACGTAGTCGGGCGTTGGCCTGCGAGACCGATCGAGCGCCGAATAGAGGTGATCGATCACCTGCTTCAACCGGCGCTCCCGGTGCGTCAACCCCACGAGCTCGATCTCCGCGCCAGCCAGATCAACCGTCGACGGCGCACACCACAGGCCCGGAATGTCCGGACACTCCTTCACGACCCGAATCAGCGGCCGCTCGTCCACCAGGACGTCATAGATGCCGAGATCGTCGTCATCATGCGCGATCGACAGCGCCGTGCTCGCATTCCCTTGCGGGTCCATGTCGATCAGCAGCACGCCCAAGCCATCCTGCGCCAGCGCCGCGGCCAGGTTCACCGCCGTCGTCGTCTTACCGACTCCGCCCTTCTGGTTCGACACCGCCACGACCTTCGGTCGCCGCGGTCGCGGCGCCTTCACCCGGTCCGTGCGACTAGGCACCGTTTCACGTGAAACATCGCCGCCGCCCAATCCGCGAACCCCCGCCGTTTCACGTGAAACATCGCTCTGCACTAGTCCACCCTACGCGCCAACGGGACGCGAGGGCGGCATTCGCTCCGGGAGCACGGGGGCTCCGGGGAAGCCCTCGGGGCAGGAGATTCGGGAGAGAGCCCAGAGGGGCAGTGGAGGAGCGGAGTCGAGCGAGGCACGAGCGAGCGCAGCGACGAGTTTCCTGCCCCGAGGGCTTTCTGCCGCCGCGCCGCGAGAAATGCGTCGTGACCTAGAGGACGGAGGCGTCGAGGTCGAGGGTGACGCGGTCGGAGGCGGCGAGGATGTTCAGGAGGGGGTCCACGGTGGGGAGTTCGCGACGGAAGAAGTAGGCGGCGGCGGATCGCTTGCCGTCGTAGAACGGGCCGTCCTTGTCGGCGACGGCGAGCAGCTGGTCGAGCCAGAGCCATGCGACGACGATGTGACCGGCGGCATCGAGGTAGAGCGAGGCATCGGCCGTCACGGCGGCGGGGTCGTCGAGGCCGGCGAGGCCTTTGGTGACCTCGCCGAGGCGGGCGACGCGGGGGGCGAGCAGGGCGGCATACTCCGCAGCCTGACCACCGGCGGTTTGGGCGCGCTGCACGGTGTCGGCCATGCGGGCGCCGAGCAGGCCGAGGGCGCGGCCCTGATCCATGAGCACCTTGCGGCCGAGCAGGTCGAGCGCCTGGATGCCGTGCGTGCCTTCGTGGATGGGGTTGAGGCGGTTGTCGCGGTAGTGCTGCTCGATGTCGTGGTCGCGGGTGTAGCCGGCTCCGCCGAGGATCTGAATGGCCAGGTCATTGGCCCGCGGCCCCCACATCGACGGCCAGCTCTTGACGATCGGGGTCAGGAGGCCGAGGACGGCATTGGCTTCGTCGGCGCGATCCGGATGAGCAGCCGCGTCATCGACGAGGCGGGCGGCATACAGCACGAGGGCGAGGGCGCCCTCGGCATACGCCTTCTGGGCCAACAACATTCGCCGGATATCGGGGTGCTCGACGAGGGGCACCTGTGGGCTCCCGGGCCCGGTGCCGACGGGCCTGCCCTGGAGGCGTTCGCGGGCATACGCGAGGGACTTCAGGTAGCCCGTCGTGGCGAGGGCGGTGGCGCCGAGACCGACGCCGATGCGCGCCTCGTTCATCATCGTGAACATGATCGGCAGGCCGCTGCCCTCCGAGCCGATGAGGTAGCCAACCGCGCCGGGTAGGCCACCGGGCTGGAAGGCACCATCGCCGAAGACCGGGGCCGTGTTGACGGTGCCGCGGTAGCCCATCTTGTGGTTGATGCCAGCGAGGGTGACGTCATTGCGTTCGCCGCGCGAACCGTCTTCTGCCACAAGGTATTTCGGCACAAGAAAGAGCGAGATGCCGCGGGTCCCGGCAGGTGCGCCGGGGGTGCGGGCGAGCACGAGGTGGACGATATTGTCCGAAAGTTCGTGGTCGCCGCCGGAGATCCACATCTTGCGGCCGAAGACCCGATAGCTGCCGTCATCCTGAGGCTCGGCGCGGGTCGTGATGTCCGCGAGGCTGGAGCCCGCCTGCGGCTCGGAGAGTGCCATCGTGCCGAAGAAGTGGCCATCGAGCATCGGCGGAACGAAAGTCTCGCGCAGGCGCGAATCCCCATGGTGGGCAATGAGGTTGGCGGCCGCAGTGGTCAGGAGTGCATAGGCACCGGTCCCGGCGTTCGCCGCGTGGAACCACGAGAGGGCGGCGCTGAAGACGGACGCTGGCACCTGCATACCGCCAACGGCCTCCGGCAGGGCGGCGGCGACGAAGCCGGCCTCGGCGAAGGCCTTGAGCGCGACGCCGGCTTCCGGCACGACGTGCACGGTGGTGCCGTCGAAGCTCGGTTCCTGGAGATCGCCGAGCCGATTGTGCGGCGCGAAGAGATCGGTCGACAGCTGCTCCGCGAGGTCGAGCGCCGACGCGACCGTCTCGGGCGTGTGCTCATCAAATGGCTTGTGCTGCAACAACTCCGCCGTGTCGAGCCACTCGAACAACACGAAGTCCAGGTCGCGCCGCGACATGATCACGCTCATCGGGCCATCCTCTCAGCAGGCCCCTTGGGAATGACGAAGGGGCCACCCGCACACTGCGGGTGGCCCCTCGACGGGGCTAGGCACTCAGCCCAGGAAGGGCTCCAGCTCGCGGAGCAGCTTCGGCTTCGGCATCGCGCCGACAAGCGTCTTGACGATCTCGCCGCCGACGACGACGTGCATCGTCGGGATCGAGGTGATGCCATAGCGGCGGGTGACCTCGGGGTTTTCGTCGGTGTTGAGCTTGACGATCTTCAACTTGCCGTCCTGGTCGTTGGCGATCTCTTCCAGGACCGGGGCGACCGCGCGGCACGGGCCGCACCAGGGCGCCCAGAAGTCCACGAGCACGGGCGTCTCGCTCTGCAGGACGTCGGCGTCATAGGTGGTGTCAGTGGTGGTCACGGTGCCGGCCATATCGGCATACCTCTCGTTGGTCGGGTGCAGGTCTGGATAGGTGAACGTCAGTGGTGGGCCAAGAATTTCTCGGCGTCCAGGGCGGCGGCGCAGCCGCTGCCGGCGGCGGTGATCGCCTGCCGATAACGCTTGTCGACCAGGTCGCCGCAGGCGAAGACGCCGTCGACATTGGTCAGGCTGGTGCGGCCCTGGGCCAGGACGTAGCCCTCGTCATCGAGGTCGACGACGCCCTGCACGAGCTCGTTGCGCGGGTCGTGACCGATCGCGATGAACAGGCCGGTGACCGGCAGCTCGCGGGTTTCGCCGGTGACGGTGTCGCGCAGCGTGACGCCGGTGAGCTTGTCCTCGCCGTGGATGGCGGTGACCTCGCTATTCCAGGCGAACTGGATCTTCGGGTCGGCAAAGGCGCGGTCGGCCATGATCTTGGAGGCGCGCAATTCGTCGCGGCGGTGGACGATCGTCACCGACTTCGCGAACTTGGTCAGGAAGGTCGCCTCCTCGACAGCCGAGTCGCCGCCACCGACGACGACGATGTCCTGGTCGCGGAAGAAGAAACCATCGCAGGTCGCGCACCAGCTCACGCCGTGCCCGGAGAGCCGCTTCTCGTCGGGCAGGCCGAGCTCGCGGTATGCCGATCCCATCGCGAGGATGACCGCCCGCGCCTGGTAGGTGTTGCCCTCGCCGTCGGTGACGCTCTTGATCTCACCGGTCAGGTCCACTGCCGCGACGTCGTCGGTCACGATCTCGGTGCCGAAGCGCGCCGCCTGGGCGCGCATGGTCAGCATCAGATCCGGGCCCATGATGCCCTCTTCGAAGCCGGGGAAGTTTTCGACCTCGGTGGTGTTCATCAGCGCGCCGCCGGCGGTGACGGCACCCTCGAAGAGCAGCGGCTTGAGCGCGGCCCGCGCGGCATAAATGGCGGCGGTATAGCCCGCCGGACCAGAGCCGATGATGATGACGGAGCGCACGTCCGGCTGGCTCGACACGTCAGGAATCCCTTCGCGGGTGAGGCGGTGAATCGTCCGATCGCCGGCTCTTGCGCACGAAGGCGCCGCGCGGCGATACGGGCTACAACCGATCCTAGGTCACCCCACGAAGTTCTCTGCTCGTACCTCGCTCCGATACTTCGCGGGGGCCCCGATCAATGGTTGCGTAACACGGCAGTGGTGCTATTTGTTCCACCGTTTGACGGCGACCCGATGCCGGTCAGGGCAGGGTGACCGGTCCCGCGAGGATCTGCGGGTCGGCGGCGGAGCAGTTCTCGGTGACGACATACGCGCGGGCCTCGCCCTGGACCTCGGTGACGATCAGCACCGCCGCCCCCGCCTCGAAGGATCCGAAGTCGACTCGCAGCGGCGCGTCGGGTGCCGCGCCGAGCCCCTGGGCGCAGCCGCGGGCTGCCTCTTCGACGGCGAGGCCGCCGGCGGGGGTGGTGGCGTTCTGGGTGATGCGCGTGGCCATCAGCTCGGCCGCCTGGGGGGCGAGCTTGTCGACGGTGTATGCCGTCCCGCTGGCCGACACGGCGAAGCCGGACAGCGAGTCATAGCCTGAGGCGGCTCCGGTTCCCGACATCGTCACGCTGCCAGAGCTGGATGCGGAGGAGGTGCCACCCCCGGCCGCGCTATCGGAATTGCGCTCAGTCGCGGATTCATTGGCCTGTCGGGGACCGCTCAAGGTCGCGCCAGCCGAGGTGGACGAGGAGCCATTCATGCCGCCGATCAGGGCCTTCACGAGCGTTCCGCCGCCGACACCCACGACCGCGATGGCGGCCGCCGCGGCGAGCAGCGGAAGAGCCCGGGAGCGGCGGCGCAAAGGCACGACGGTCGCGCCATCGGCATACTCCTGATGCGCGGGGCCAGCGGGCACGGCGGGCACCTCGGGAGCGGGCTCCTCATCCCAGATGCTGCCGGATTCGGCATACCGCGCCTCGCGCTCCAAGGCGGCGAGGATTCGGGCGGAGAGGTCCTCGGGCATCGGCCCGGGATCGGGGAGCGAGGACAGCAGCGCGCGCATGCCCGTGGGGTCGTCCTCAATGGGGACATTGCCCATGTCGGGGGTGGTCACCGCCGGCTCCCTCGGTCGATTGGCATCGCGCGGCGCCGGCCCTGCGGACCGGGATACGCGAGTGTGGTTCTCGGCTGGGACGTCATGACGCGCTATCCGGTTCCACGGCGGCTTCTTGGGTGGCCGGCGGGTCCTTCTCGGCGAGGATCTGCGCCAGTGCCGCTCGGCCGCGGAAGCAGCGGGACTTGACCGTGCCCTCGGCGACTTCGAGGATCTGGGCGGCCTCGGCGACGGGCACGGCATACATGTCGACCAAGACAAGGGCGGCCCGCTGCTGCTCGGGCAACTGGGCCAGCGCCTCCTGGACGGTCAGGCGGATATCGACATCGCGCGGGGCGTCCGCGCCATCGGTCAGGTCGAACTCGGGCAGCTCGCTCGTCGGCTTGATGCGGCGCAGCCGGTCCAGGCAGGCGTTGACGGTGATCCGATGCAGCCAGGTTGTCACGGCCGCCTCGCCGCGATAGCTGTCGCTGCGCCGGAAGGCCGACAAAAAGGCGTCCTGGACGGCGTCGGCGGCCAGATCGGGGTTGCCGCAGGTGCGCAGCGCGACCCCCCACATCCGGTCCTTGTGCCGCCGGAAAAGCTCGCCGAAGGCGTCCGGATCACCATGCGTATGCCGATGCATCAGCTCCTTGTCGGAGCAGTCGGGCAGGTCCGCCGCACCCCAGTTGGCTGGGTCGTCGAGCGTGCCGGTTTCGGTCATCCGAGCACGGCGATTTCGGACAGCATCGCCCGCCAACGCCCGTCGGCGACCTGCGGCGCGTCAGTGAACCAGACGATGACATAGCGGCCGGTGGCGGAATCGGTGACCGGCACCGATACCTCGCCCTGCTGGTTGGTGACGGTGCCGATGAGGTTGGCGCCAGTGCGGTCCGGTTCGGAGCCGAGGTAGAGCTCCAGGCTGGACGGATTCGGCAGGGTCAGGGTGATCGAGCTGGGCGTGACGTCTTGGCCGAGGTCGACGACGAGCCCGACGCCGGACTTTAGGCCCCCGAACTTGGGGCCTTGATAGCCCTCGGACTGCCAGAAGGTGCTCGGGTCTTCGTCGAAGACGCGGGCCGCCTGGTCGTTGTTCTCGGCGCCATCACCCTCGGGGTCGTAGCCGGTTGCGCCGACGATCGGAACGGCCTCCGCGGTGCCGGCGGGCGGCTCGGTGGTGGTCTGGCTGGAGGTGCTCGACGCGCTGGTCGGGTGGATGGTGTCGGGCCCGAGGATCGCCTCGAGATTCGACTTCGGCGGCCGGAAGGCGACGGCGCCGGCGACGATGCCGATGACGGCCAGCGCGGCGGCGAAGGTGGCCAGCACGAAGCGGCTCTGCGCGCGGCTCGGTTGGGCGCCCGCTTCGGCGGGCAGCAGGGGCGCTGGCGCTTCGAGTTCTGGCTGTTGCGGGGCCTGGTCGATGGAGACTTCCGAGGCGGCTTCCTCGCGGCGGATGGCGGCCTTGAGTTCGCGATGATCGGAGGTCGCCCCCTCCGACCGGCCGATGGCGTTGCGGGTGCGCTCGCTCAGGCCGCCGAGACCGCTGCGCGTGCGCGCGGCGAGCTTCTTGCCGAAGGCGCCCGCACTGTCCAGCGCGCCCGAGATGGCGGCGCTCGCCGCCGCGCCAGCCCCCGCCGCTCCGGCTGCGGTCGTGGTGGAGCCTGCCGCTGCCGACCCGGCTGCTGCTGTCCCAGCCGCTGCCGCACCGGCGGCTGCTGTCCCAACCGCTGCGGTACCGGCCGCGGCCGCCTTCTTTCCGGGTATGCCGTCACTCCGCGGCGTCGTCGTGCCGGGTTTGGTTGTGTCTGAGTCAGAGGTGCCTGGATCAGGCGTGACTGGCGAGGTCACGGGGCCAGCAATGGCGGCCTTGTCGTCGCTCCCGCGGCCTCGGCCGAGCCACGACATCGGCCCGCGAGGTCCCGTCTCGATGGGAGCAGTCACATCGTTCGCGGCGGAAGTGTCGCTCCCAGGAGCGGCGCCAGCATTCGCGGAGTCAGCCTCGCGCGCCGCCTGACGACCCGTGGCAGCCGCGGCGCCAGTCGCCGCCTCGGCGCCCGGGTCGGTTGAGGTGTCCTCGCCCGACCCCGCGGCACGCGCGGCACCGACGGCCGCACCGCCAATACCTGCACCGCCAACGGCAGCGGCACCCGCGAGCCCCGGGGTGCTCGCGTGGCTGCCGAGTAGCGGAATCTCCAGCGAGTCGTCCTCGCGGCCGGTGCCCGGGATCGCCAGCACATCCCGTTCGGCGACCGAGAGGCTGGGCCAGGGGGCGATTTGCGCGGCATAGTCACCCGGCGAGACCGGCCCGAGGTTTTGGTTCAGCGTCAGGTGCGCGATGGTGTCGAGATCGGCGGGTATGCCGACGGCGATCTCGGACGGTCGCGGAACGCCGCCGACAACCTTCGGCGCGGGCGGCAGGCCGACATCGCCGCCGAGCGGCCAGCGGCCGGTGAGGCCGGCATACGCGAGCGCGACCAGGCCCTTGGCGTCGCGCCGCAGCGCCCGCTTGCCACCGACATGATCCTGGCCGGCGAGGGCGGCCTGGGTGGCGAGACCGGTCAGCTTGACCGAGCCATCCGGCATACGCAGGACGTTGTCCGGAGTCAGGCCGAGGTGGTGCAGGCCGCGACGCGAGGCAGCGTCGAGAGCCAGCGCGACCTCGCCGGTCAGGCGGCGCACTTCTTCGGCAGCCATGCCGATGCCGCCGGCGAGGGAGGTCAGGGATTGGGCGCCGTCGAGGCTCTCCTCGACGAAAAAGCCGTGATCGAACTCGCTGCCAACATCCAGGACCCGCACCAGGCGCGGATTGTCGACACCGGCGGAGCGGCTGGCGGCATCGAGAACGGCCGCGGTGGTCGGCGCCGAGAGCGGCATGACGACGAGCGTGACGAGCTGATCGGTCTCGTTGTCCTGAGCGCTCCACACCTCCGCCTCGCCCTGCGTCGAGAGCGCGCGGACCGTGACATAGCGCTGATCGCCAATCACGGTTCCGGGGTGCAAGCCCGTCACAACGGCTCCTTTACGAGGCGGCGGCCGACCCGGGCGGACCCCGGCGTCGAGCGGCCCCATCTTAGTTCGGGTATGTCCGAGCGGCCGGGAGGCGGGCTCAGCGGCGCAGGCGGCGGGTGATCGGGCCGAGCAGCTGGCCGATCTCGGGGACGCCGAGGCGGTGAGCGATCGACCAGGTCACCGCGACATACAACGGACCCAGGAGCGCGGCGACGCCGACCGCACCGAGCCAGCCGGCATCGAGCCCACCGGGCAGCAGCTGATGCACCCCCCAGACGACCGCGAGCGCGACCCCCGAGGCGAGCAGCAGGCGGACATGCTGACGGATGGTCTTGGATAGGCCGAGGGAACCGAGGCGGCGGCGCAGCACGACGAAACCCAAAGCCGCACCCACCGCATTGCTCACGGTCTGCCCCACGCCGACCCAGATGCCGGTCGCGGTGACGGGGGCGGCATACGCGATGAGGTTGAAGATCGTGGAGATGATCGTGACGACCACCTGGAAGCGGAAGGGCGTGCGGGCATCCTCATAGGCGTAATACACGCGGTTGACGAGATAGAGCCAGCCGAAGGGCAGCAGGCCGATGAGCATCGCCGCGAGCACGCCGGCGATGGCGCGCGTCTCGGCGGGATTCGTCAGGAGCAGGGCGCGGACGGCATATGGCGCGAAGAAGAGCCCGGCGACCGCGATCGGGACGGTCAGCGGGGCGGGGGCGCGCAGGCCATGGTTGAGATCGGCGATCACGGTGCGGCGGTCGTCGCGGCGCGCGGCATTCGCCAGCCGCACGAAGAGGGCGGTGGTCAGCGAGACCGTGATGAGCGAGTGCGGGAGCATGAAGAGCAAGAAGGCGTTGTCGTATGACGCCTTGCCCGCCGCCGTGAGGTGCTCCCGGTGCGCGATCTCGCTGGCCCGGGTGAGCACCTGGCTGGTGACGACGAAGCCGAGCTGACTGACGAGGACAGCGGCGAGGGACCACAGCGCGACGGTCGAGGCCGAGCGCAGGCCCACGCCGCGGAAGCCGAAACGCGGGCGATAACGGAAGCCGCTGCGGTGCAAGGGAATCACCAGGAAGAGGCCCTGCACGACGATCGAAAGCGTCATCGTGCCGGCGAGCAGCCAGATCATCCCGGGATCCCACTGATCCGGGCCGACCTTGCGCGGCAGGCCGAGCACCCAGAAGGCGGCCAGGCCGGCGATCGAGACGATATTGGCCAGCACCGGCGCCCACATATAGGCGGTGAAGCGGTTGCGCGCGGTCAGGACGTTGCCCAGCAGGGTGTAGACGCCATAGAAGAAGATCTGCGGCAGACACAGATAGGCGAAGGTGACGGCGAGTTCGACCGTCGTCAGGCTGCCGCCGTCGAGGAAGGCGCGCACCAGCCAGGGGGCGGCGGCGAGCGCCACGGCGGTGGTGGCAGCCATGAGGAGCAGGGCCAGGGTGAGGAGGCGATTGACATAGTCCTCGCCGCCATCGTCGTGGGTGCTGGCCTTGACGATCTGCGGGACGAGGACAGCGCCGATCATCCCGCCGGCCACGAGCAAGTTGATCTGGTTGGGCAAGGTGTTGGCGACGGAGAAGGCATCGGCGGCCAGGCCCGTGCCGCCGATGACGCCGACGAGCATCGTCGCGCGGACCAGGCCGAGGATGCGAGAGACCAAGGTGCCCGAGGCCATCAGGGCGCTCGCGCGCCCCAAACTGGGGGTTTCGCTCACGCGCTGATCGATCCTTCGGTGCTGGTCCGGCGGCGTCGGCGGGTGCGCCAGCGGCCGGCCAGGAGCAGGAGTATGGCGACCGCGCCGATCACCCAATAGAACCAGGAGCCGGTGGGGTAGGCCCGCACCTGCACCGTGTCGTCATTGCCGAAGTGCTGCCCGGTCGGGGTGTAGAGGCTGACCCGGATCGGCACGGTCGCGGCGGCCAGCGCTGTCGCCGGCACTCGGACTGTGGTGCGCGAGTGCGGCCCGATCGTCACCGGGGCGGGGCTGCCGGTGAGCCGGAAACTCGGGACGAGTGAGTCGAGACGGACGGTGACATTTTCGACGGCCACGTCGAGGTCGTTTTTCACGGTCACCTGCAATTGGCCGGAGTCGGCGAAGAAGTTGATCCGTCCCGGCACGACGGAGACGCCGTCACGCGCCTGATTGCCGGCCGCCTTGATCGCCTCGATCGCCGGTCGCAGCGCCGCCCGGTCGGCCCGCCACCGGCTGCTGAGCATTTGCTCGTGGACCTGCGACCAGTAGGCCCAGTTGTCGGTGCCGTCGGTGCGGACCTCCGCCAGCCCGGCGAGCGCGTCCATGCCCCGCTGGATCACCTCCACCCGGGCGGGGGTCAGGCCATCGCGAGCCAGGCTCGGGTCGCGCGGGACGTCCGCGGGCGCGCTCGCCTCCGGCGCCTGCTCGGGTATGCCGCTGCCCGTCCCGGCAGCGTCGATCAGCTCATCGAGGGTGCCGGGTTGGATCCAGGGGGCGGTGAGCAGTGCGGTGAGGGTCGGGCGCAGGCTGGCGCTGGAGGCATCCAGCGTGCGCGGGGCTGCCAGCAGGATGCGGCGCGGCGTGCCGGGGAACTCGCCGAGCAGGCCGAGTGTGTCGGCAAGCATCCGCTGCGCAGTCAGGGCGCCTGTGCCGTCGCCTGAGGCCCCGCCCGGCGAGCCGGCGCGCGAGCCGTCGGCGGGGAGGGTGAGGAGCAGATTGCCCAGCCGGTCGTCATACGTCAGGACGGCGGAGCCGTTCGGCCCAGGATGCGGGGCCTGGTCGGTGTTCTTGTCCGGCAGGGCGGACTCGGGGCCGAGGACGGCGCGGATTCCGGGCTGGCCGGCCGCCGTGAGCAGGGCGCGCACCCGATCGGTGCCGACGCGGTTGTCGGCCGGCCAGAGGATGTCGGTGCGTGCGCCGGGAAGGCCCTTGGCGATGGTGCGCGTGGCCGCGAGGGCGGGGGCGATGAGGCCCGATTGTCCGGGCAGGTTCAGCAGACCGGCGAGGTCGGCATCGGCATAGGGCAGCAGCAGCGGGCTGTGACCAGCGAGCCGGGCGCGCAGGGCGGTGTCCGCAGTGCGGCGCAGCCGAGCTTCCTCACGCTGAGCCGACGTGATCCGGTCCCATGCGGCGCCGGCCTCGGCCTCGGTGGGCCGGACATCGGGGATGGCCGACGGCGGATTGAGCAGGGTCGGGTCGATCGCCCAGGTGACAGGAAGATCCTCGGTCGCGTCCAGGAGGCGCTGGAAGCGCGAGGTGTCGGCGAGTTGGGTGCGCCAGGCGGCGAGGCGGGGGGCGGCATACGTCCCGAGCAGGGCCGGATCCGGGTCGAGGGTGAGCGGGACCAGGACGGCGAGGCGCAGGGGCTCATATTCCATCCGGCGCTGCATCGGCACGAAGGTGCGCAACTGCGTCCCCGCGACCGAAATCGCCATGGGGAGGGCGCCAAAGGCCGCACCCTCCGGGCCGGGCGCGGGAACGGTGAGTATGAAGTTCGCTCGCCCTCCCGGTCGCAGGTCGCCGGTGGTCGAGAAGTGGTCGATGAGGCTGGTCTCGATAGCGCTGGGGCGGCCGGTGGCCCAGGCGGCGATGGCGTCACGGCCGGCGAGGGGAGTGAAGGAGCCGGTCAGGCGCACATCGGGGGCCGGCACGGTTTCGGCCCCGGTGTTGATGACCTGGCCGGTCAGCGTGACCTCGGAATCGGCGGTGGCGATGGCCGGCATGACGGTCGAGAGGAGGAGTTTCAGGCTGGTGGCCGGGGTGGCGCGGGGCGCCGTGCTGGGGGTCGCCTCGGCGGGTCGGACAGCGCCGGGCAGGGCGAACACCAGGGTCGTGGCGAGGGCCACGAGCGCGGCGATCAGGGCCGGCCGGGTCCGGCTCATTCGCCGCCGGCGAGGCGCTGCCATGCCTCCCGGGCGATGCGCCGTTCATTGGGGAAGGTCAGATGGCGGTGCGCGTCCTGCAGCGGCAGCCAGGCGACGTCGACGGCCTCCTGGTCGGGGTCCTTCTCGATCGTCAGGTAGCCGCCGATGGCCTCGAGGAGGTAGTGGTGCACGAACTTGTGCACGCGACGGTCGCCGGTGGCGAACCAGTAGTCGATGGTGCCCAGCTTGATCAGGACGCGTGCCTCGATGCCGGTCTCCTCTTCAACCTCGCGCGCCGCCGTCTCGCAGAGGGTTTCTTGGCCCTCCATATGGCCCTTCGGCAGGCACCATTCGAGGCGCCCAGCGCGGTTGCGACGCGCGATCACGGCGATCCGCGCGATGCCGCCCTGCACGTCCACGACCACCCCGCCGGCCGAGCGCTCCTCGACGGCGGGCAGCCGCCTCGCGGCTCGTCCGTGAGCAGGGTGACTCATGGGGTCACTCTAAAGGGGTGGCCTTGGACGTGGGCGAATGCCGCTGCGGGCAGGCCGCTTTGGGGTGCGGGCGGAGTCCGTGGCTGTCGCTCTTTTTTCTCCGGATGCCGAAAGTCTGCGCTTTACCCCTGCTTTCTAGCGCCTCGAAGTGCAGACAACCGGCATCCGGAGAAAAACGTGCAGTGGCCCGGACCGTCCGCCGAATCGGACGTAGGGCGGGTATGCCGGGGCGCACGGCATACGGTTTCCCCGTGGACTTCGAGAACTCCGAGATGCTGCGGCGCGCCGTCGCGCACCTCGGCCCGTCGCTGCCGCTGCTCACCGACCTCGGCGAGCGCTTCGCGGCGGCCGGGCATGAGCTGGCGCTGGTGGGCGGGCCGGTCCGAGATGCCTTCCTCGGCCGCACCTCGCCTGATCTCGACTTCACCACCAGCGCCCGGCCCGAGCAGATCGAGGCGATCCTCAAGCCGTGGGCGAGCACGACCTGGGATATCGGCCGGGCCTTCGGGACGATCGGCGGCTATCGCGACAATGTCACCGTCGAGGTGACGACCTATCGCGCCGACGCCTATGACGGCGTGACCCGCAAGCCGGTCGTCGCCTTCGGAGACAACCTGCACGACGATCTGCGGCGCCGCGATTTCACGGTCAATGCGATGGCCCTGCGGCTGCCGGACCTGACCTTCGTGGATCCGTATGACGGCCTCGACGCGCTCGTCAAGCGGCGCCTGCGCACGCCCGCCCCGCCGGAAGTTTCCTTCGGTGACGATCCCCTGCGGATGATGCGGGCGGCGCGCTTCGCGGCGCAATTGGGCTTCGATCTCGCGGCGGATGCGGCCGAGGCGATGCAGGCGATGGCCTCCTCGATCGAGATTGTGTCGGCGGAGCGGGTGCGCGATGAGTTCAGCAAATTGCTGCTGGCGCCGGCGCCGCGTCGCGGTTTGGTGATGCTCGTGGACAGCGGGCTGGCGGATCACTTCCTGCCCGAGTTGCCGCGGCTGCAGTTGGAGATTGACGAGCACCACCGGCACAAGGATGTCTACGAGCACTCGCTGACAGTCCTGGATCAGGCGATCGGTCTCGAGGGCGGCTCGGGTCCGGATGCCGTGCCGGGTCCGGATCTGGTGCTGCGCCTGGCCGCCCTGCTGCACGACATCGGCAAGCCCGCCACGCGCCGGTTCGAGGGCGGCGGCGGGGTGTCCTTCCATCACCACGAGGTGGTCGGCGCCAAGCTCGCGCGCGCCCGGCTGCGGGCGCTGCGCTATGACAAGGAGACGGTGAAAGCCGTCACCCGGCTGGTGGAATTGCACCTGCGCTTCCACGGGTATGGGGATGGGGCGTGGACCGATTCGGCGGTGCGCCGGTATGTCGCGGACGCCGGGGAGCTGCTGTCCCGGCTGCATCTGCTGACTCGGGCCGATTGCACGACGCGGAACCAGCGCAAGGCTCGCCGGCTGTCCCAGACGTATGACGAGTTGGAGCGCCGGATCGCCGCGCTGCAGGAGGCCGAGGAACTCGCCGCCGTGCGCCCGGAATTGGACGGTCACCAGATCGCCGAGGTGCTCGGCATACGTCCGGGTCCGGTGCTCGGGCGCGCCTATGCCTATCTGTTGTCGGTGCGCCTGGACGAGGGTCCAATTGGCCCGGAGGCGGCCGCGGATCGGCTGCTCGCGTGGTGGGCGGATCAGCCCGAGTGCAGGTAATTCGACAACAATCTCGCATTTGCCGGGCCGTTGTCGGACGGGACGAGTAGCGTGCGGCCATGCGTGAATTGGGGAAGAGCGTCGGCATCCGGCGCCTGCGGTCGGTGGGGGTTGCGGCGCTGGCCGCCGGGGTCGCGGTGCTCGGGGCGGCGCCGGCACAGTCAGCTGCAGGCGGGGATGAGCTGCGTATGCCGGGTGCATCGGCCGCCCGCGGCACCCCCGGGGCGCACCACTTCTACCCCTATCCCGTCTACTTTTCTGGGGCCGCCCCGGCGGCCTTGTCCCAGGCCGATTTCACCGAGGTGATGAGCCAGGCCAATAGCTATTGGTCGACCGCCACCGGTGGGCAGATCACGGTCGCCAAGGGCTGGGACATGCCCACATGGCAGAAGCTGTCGATCACCTCATCGCAGGAGGCGTCCTGCGATGTCGATGCGATCACCAAGGCCGTCCGGGCCAAGGTCGGCTCGGCCGGCGATCGCGACCACCTCGTCGTCATCCTCAATGGCCTGTCGCAGTGCGATTTCGGTGACCGTCCCCAGTTCGGTCTGACCCGCCTCGGCGACGGTTTCACCATCGTTAATGGTTCCTTCACGACCGGTGTCGCGCTGCGCACGCTCGCCCGCAATGCCGGTGTCGGCTTCGCTGGATCGCTGAACTGTGTCAACGGCTCGACGCCGGTGCCGATCTCCGGCACCTGCACCGGCAACAACACCAGCGACAACCCCTGGGACCCGACGGGATCCATGCCCTATGGCCGTGCCGGGACGCCGATCGCGGACACCTTGGCCACTTTGGGCGTCCTGCCATCGGATGCCTCGACGCAGGTGGTGCCGGGTCCGGCTCGCTCCATCACGCTGACCCCCCTCAGCTCCGGCGCCGGGCTGCGTTCTGCGTGGTTCGACCTCGGCAGCTACCGCTATCTCGTCGACTATCGGGTGCCCTCCGGGCTCGACGCCTGGATTGACGATCGCACGTGGACCTCGTCCGGCGGTGTCGTCGCGGACCCCGGCGGTGGCGTCACGGTGCACCGCATCGACATGAGCAAGCCCGCCAGCGAGCGCGCCCGGCTGGTGGTCGACTTCCACCCCGACGCCAGCGTCTCGAGCACCGCCCGTCATCCTGGCCTGGCCCAGGGTGAGTCGTATGCCAATCCGGACGGTTCGTTCGCGATCTCGGTGACGGCGGCAAGTTCGGCCAGCGCCTCGATCTCGATCAGCTTCCCCGGCATCGACAAGGTCGACCGGTGGTCCGGTGACGACCGCTATTCGACGTCGGCGACCATCTCGTCGGGTGTTTACGGCCCCGGAGTGGATGTCGCCTATGTCGCCAGCGGCGAGATCTACACTGATGCCCTCTCTGGGGCGCCGGTTGCCGGCCGCAGCGACGGTCCGGTGCTGCTCGTCTCGGCCAAGGGCATCCCCGATGTCATTGCCACGGAGCTGACCCGGCTCGCGCCGCACAAGATCGTCATCTTCGGCGGACCGGCCACGATCTCCCCGGAGATCGAGGCGCAATTGCACGACTTCACGACCGGGGAGGTCCAGCGCTGGTCGGGAGCGGATCGTTTCGAGACCTCTGCCGCAATTTCCGAGGTGAGCTTCGATCCGGGCGTCGCGACGGCCTATGTCGCCTCGGGCCGCGTCTTCACCGATGCGTTGTCCGGCGCTCCCGTCGCGGGCAAGACCGATGGCCCGGTGCTGCTCGTCGACACCGACAAGCTGCCCTCGAGCATCACGACCGAATTGCAGCGGCTCAAGCCGACCAAGATCGTCGTCTTCGGCGGGGCCAACACGATCACCGACGGGGTGCTGACCCAACTGCAGGCACTCGCCGGGACCGGCGGAGTCGATCGCTGGTGGGGCCCGGACCGCTTCTCGACCTCGGCGCAGATCGTCGACAAGGCCTATGGGCCCAATGGCGGCACCGTTTTCATCGCCTCCGGCCGGGTGTTCACCGATGCGCTCTCCGGCGCGCCGGCCGCGGGCACCTTGGAGTCGCCGGTGCTGCTCGTCGACACCGACAAGCTCCCGGACACCGTCGCCGCGCAATTGCAGCGGCTGCGCCCGGGCAAGATCGTCGTCCTCGGCGGGCCCAACACCATCTCGTATGGCGTCCAGGCCTCGCTCGCCCGCTACCTCCCCTGAGCCAATCCCCGGGGAAGTTTCCCAAGTAGTGCTAGCACCACTTAGGTGACTGTGCACATGTTGCAACGTGTCCACAGTCACCTAACTGGTGCTAGCACTCCGTCGGCGGCGCGCCTTAGCCCGGATCCACCGATGACGTTTTTGCTGTCGGCGCCGCGACGTTGAGGCTCGGTTGATGGTGTC
>NZ_BAAAPO010000062.1:0-106521 GCF_039531185.1 Nostocoides veronense | reverse complement strand
CGACCACCACGAAGGAGGAGATCAACTCGCGTCATGACACACCCATCCACAACTCTTGACAATTGCTCCTAAGGGCGCGGAAAGCCTCCTGGGGCGCTGGGCTAGCTACGCCGCTGGCGGCGACGGCGGGGACGTAGCGTTGCGAGCTGCGGCCAGACAGGGCTTGCGCCACTACCAGGTGTCGGTCCTCGAAGTCGTCGACACCAACACTCCCGATGAAACGATCGAGCAGATCGAGTCCTATTGGAAGAAAAAGCTCCTGACCCGAAAGTTTGGCCTGAACCGCAACTAGGGCTGACTGACCCCACACCTGCCACACTCGCCAGGTGTCGCAAGGATTGGTTCTCTCTGTTCTTCAGCGGGTCGTCGGCTCCAACCTGGTCGGGCTCTATCTGTTCGGCTCCGCTGTGGATGGCGGGCTGCGGCCAGCAAGCGATCTTGACTTCCTCGCCGTGGTGGATCGATCGCTGGACGACGGCGAGCGCTTGGACCTTGCCCGAGCGCTCAGCGCGATCTCGGGGCGACGGGCCGGGGGCCGATCGTTGGAGGTCGTGGTGGTCGTGGCCGATCGGCTCCGACCCTGGACCTATCCGCCAATGCCTGACTTCCTGTATGGCGACTGGTTGCGGGATCAGCTCGTCGCCAAGCCGGGTCCCCCCGTGGCCAACGCGACTCTCGCCATTGATCTGCACCAGGCGCTCTCGACCGGGATGGTTCTCCTCGGAGAGCCGCTCAGCGCTCACCTCGACCCAGTGCCGGCGGACGATCTGGTCCGCGCAAGCATGGACGGCGTTGACTCCCTCCTCGACAATCTGCCGGACGACACGCGCAACGTCTTGCTGACTCTCGCCCGCGCCTGGCACACCTGCGTCACGGGGCAGCTGGCGCCCAAGGACGTGGCGGCGGACTGGGCGCTCCCCCGGCTCCCCATACAGTTGCGCGCTCCGCTGGCTCATGCCCGCCACCTCTACCTCACCTGCACCTACGCCGACGAGACCTGGCCGAAAGACGTCCGCGATCTCGCGGCGCCGCTGGCCGCCTACGCCGCCCGGGCGATTCGCGCAGAGGCTGGGCAGCCTCCGGGACGTGATGGCTGGTGTTTTCCGGTCCCCTTGGGCCGGGCGGACACCGTGGTCTTCGAGATCACGGCCGACGATCCGCCGGAGATCGTGCCGATGGTTAATGGCTGTTCGCTTATCGACCTCGTGGCCGACTTCGAGACGTCGCGAGGCTGGGAGCTGGCGGGCGACTACTCCGGCCTCGTTCCTGCATCCTTCCGCTTCGGCGACCTCACGCGGTACTACCTGGGGCGCGCCGCGAGGCAATGGCCGGAGCCGGGCCGCGCCTGGCTCCTCGGCTGCGACTGCGGCGAAGTCGGGTGCTGGCCCTTGGACGCGCGCATCGAGGTGACCGACGATCTGGTCATGTGGCAGGACTTCCAACAGCCACACCGACCGGAGCGCGATTACCGCTCGTTCGGACCCTTCGTGTTCGGCAGGAAGGAGTATGACCGTGCGGTTGCGGATGCCGTGGCCGCGCTCGGCGCGGACCGCCGCTGAGCCGGCCACCAACAGCCAGTCCCGACCGACTACAGGTATGCCGCCCGCCAAGGGTGCGTTGAGCCTGCAGCGAGCGCCGCGCACGGCATACCTGTAGCCCGCCGGCCCGACGCGAGTAGAATCCTCCAGAGAGTAGGATTTGGCCATGTCATCGCAACCCGTCGAGAAGCACTCGATCACCATGCCTGCCGAGACATCGCAAGGCGTCAGGTCTCGCGTCGGCGCACGGGGCTTCTCCGGCTATGTCGCGACGGCTGTCGCCCGGCAATTGGAACGCGACGCACTCGACGAACTCATCGCACAGATGGAGGCAGAGCATGGCCCCGTCGATGAAGACCAGGTTGCCGGGATCATGCAGCGGCTGATGGCGTGATCGCCAAGCCGCATAGCCTTCTGCTCGACTCCGACGCCCTTTCCGCGCTCGCGGCGGGCGGGCAGCGTATGCAGGCATGGGCCACCGTTGCACGGCGCACTGATTCGGTGTTCTATGCATCGACGCTCACCCTCGCCGAAGTCACCGACGGCTCCCCACGAGACGCGAATGTGCGTCGCGTCGTCAAAGCGATCCGCATCGCCGAGGTCACGCAGGACGTGGGCTACCTCGCGGGCAGCCTCCGAGCACACGCGGGCGCCGCGCGACGGAAGGTTCGCGATCTCACGGTCGATGCGGTGGTGGCCGCGACGGCACTCACGCTCCCCGGACCAACCGTCGTGATCACCTCAGATCCGAGCGATCTCCGGCTCCTCCTCGACGGGACGGCGATTGGCATAGAGGCGATCTGACCCGCACACAACACGCGATGTGGCTGGGTCGATGAGGTGAAGCTCTTGCTGACGTCCGGTGGCGTGACCAACGCCAGCATCCACGATGCGCTCGTCGACCTCCTGGGCAAGCCCACCTCCGAGGCCACCGCCCTCTGCATCCCGACGGCGCAGTGGGGACACCCGCACTGCGGGCCGGTGTCCGCGCGGGGCTTTGTCGCCGGTATGCCGCCCTGGGGCGGGCTGACCTCGCTGCCCTGCGCCTCGCTCGGAGTCCTCGAACTCACCGCCCCGCCCTCCATTCCGCGCGAGCGTTGGCTGACCTGGGTCAATGCGGCGGACGTCCTCCTCGTGGACGGCGGCGGCGCGGCATACGTCCTGGACGACCAGTCGGCGATCCGAGTGGTGGATGGCGTCCCCGAGGTCATCTCCGAAGGTCGTTGGCGACGGCTTTGAACCCCACTACGTGTCCTCTGGCTGCCAGACCCCACACGATGCCAAAGGCCGCCGTCCCGGCTAACGCGGTGGTTGCGTCCCGCCCAGGCCGGCGGCCATTGGCATAGCTGGGGTCCCGCCGCGACGGGATCCGGAGTCAGGCGCGGATGCTGCGGCGCCCGGTGGCGAGGCCGACGAGGAAGAGGAGCACGACGGCGCCGAAGGTGGCGGTGACGAGGCTGATCAGCCAGCCGTCGCCCATCGGGTTGCCGCCGAACAGGCCGAGGATCCACCCGCCGAGCAAGCCGCCGCCGATGCCGACGAGGATGTTGAGGAGCAGGCCCTGCTGCGCGTCGGTGCCCATGAGCTTGGAGGCAATCCAGCCGGCAAGGCCGCCATGATGATCCAGGCGATGAGGGTCATGGTCTTTCTCAGTTCTGATAAGGGTGCCGATCAGGAAACTGATCGATCACAGCGAGCCATACAATGGACAAAGATTAGACACCGTGGCGAATCAGCGCTCGGGGGATTTCGAGCCTTGCGGTCATGATTCGGCACCATGATGGTGGCGTGGGTATGGAGCAGCGGGCCGCCGCGTTCTGGGAGCGGCACGCCTCGGGCTATGACGAGGCGTCAGCTTTCGTTGAACGTCGCTGGATGTCGCGCGCGCGGGCCTGGGTGGTCGAACGGGCCGTCGGCGAGACCTTGGAGGTCTGCATCGGGACCGGAGCCAACCTGCCGCTCTATCCCAATAGCGTTCGGCTCACCGGGCTCGACTGGAGTCCAGGGATGCTGGCGGAGGCACGCGCCAAGGCCGCAGAACTCGGTCGACGGGCAGACTTTCGGCAAGGCGATGCCGCCGAATTGCCATTCCCCGACAACACTTTTGATTCCGTCGTGTGCACCTTCGGCCTATGCTGCGTGCCCCGCTACGAACGGGCGATCGCCGAAATGGCCCGAGTCCTCCAACCGGACGGCCGGCTCCTGCTCGCGGACCACGTCCCCTCCACGCGTATGCCGATCCGCCTCGCCCAGCGCGTGATCGAGTCCGTCAGTGGCCGGCTCGTCGGCGAGCACTTCACTCGCCGACCGGCCGCGCTGCTGCCGGCATACGGCCTGAGCATCGTCGACAGCCGTCGCGAAAGCGCCGGCATCTTTGAGGTCGTGCACGCGACCCACTGAGCGTTGCGAGAATGGTCGCGTGGGAGAGCGACCGGACGTGCCCGACTGGATGCTCGACACCCTTCGCGCCGCCACCGCCGTATTGCCGGAGTGCCGCGAAGAACGGGCCTGGGTGGGGACGCGCTGGCGGGTCGGGCAGGCAACCATCGCGCACCTCTTCGGCGGCGAGGACGGCCTGTTCCGGATCACATTGCGCGGTGACCCGGACGACGTCGCCGCGTTCAGCCACCTCGGACCGCCCTACTTCAAAAGTGACTGGGGCAGCAATGTCATCGGCATGATGCTCGACGAGGCCACCGACTGGGGCGAGGTCGCGGAGATGGTGACAATCTCCTACTGCATCCAAGCGCCGCGTCATCTCGCCGACCGCGTCGACCTCCCGACGATCTGAGCACTCACGCGTACTGCCGGGCGATGGCCGCCGCATGATCGACATAGCCACCGCCGAAAAGCACGGCATGCAACATCACCGGGTGGAGTTGGTGCAGCGCCACCCGCTCCCGCCAGCCGTCGGCGAGCGGCGAGGCCTCCGCATATGCCGCGATGATGCGCTCGAGGTGTGGCGCGCCGAACAGCGCCAACATCGCGAGGTCGGTCTCCCGGTGCCCACCATGGGCCGCCGGGTCGATGAGCACCGCGCCGGCTTGGGTCCACAAGACATTCCCAGACCACAGGTCGCCGTGCAGGCGCGCCGGCGGCTGGTTGTCGTCGAACTCCCCGTCGCCGAGCCGATCCGCCACCGCCTCGAAGACCCCACCAGCGGACCCATCCCACAGTCCCCGCGTCCGTCCCAGCCGCACGGTATGCCGAATCCGATGCTCCCCGAAGAAGATTCCCCACGATGGCGTCGGGTCGAGCGGCAGGGGCAAGGGATCGTCAGCCGGCCCCAGGAAGCCGGGCCCGGTCCACCCCTGCGGTGACATTCCGTATGCCCCGGCCCCCGCCCCGTGCGTCGCGGCGAGGGCGCGCCCGAAGTCTTCCGCTTGTGCGGGTGTCGGTTGACAGGGCGCAAACCTCTCCAGGTTGAGGTGACGCTCACCGACCTCCAGGACCTCGACCACCCGGACACCCCCTGCCGGTGTGGCCTGCGCGAGCCAGCGCAGGCCGGCGGCCTCCCAGGCGGCATAATCACGCGGCGCCGATGAGGGAATTGTCTTGCGGTAGAACGCCACGTCGCTCCTACGGAGAGTCCGGACGGACAAGCGGCGGATTCAGGACAGCGAGCGATCCGCGGCGGTAGAGCTGCGCCGGCCGCCCGCCGTCGACATTGGTGCTGTGGCCGGTCGGCACGATAAAGCCGGGGGCCCCGGTGACCTTGCGGTGGAAATTGCGCGCGTCGAGCGCCTGACCCCAGACAGCCTCGTAGACCGCCCGCAGCTGCCCGACGGTGAACTCGGGCGCGCAGAAGGCGGTGGCGAGCGGGGTGTATTCCAACTTCGCCCGGGCCCGCTCGATGCCGTCGGCGAGGATGTTCGCGTGGTCGAAGGCGAGGTTGCGGCCGAGCGCCTCCGTCGCCTCAACCCACACGGCATGAGCGGCATCGCCACCGGCAACCGGCTCCGGCAGGTCGGGCGCGAGGGCGAGCCACGCGACCGAAACCGTGCGCATCCGCGGATCCCGCTGCGGCGCACCATAACTCGCCAGCTGCTCGAGGTGGACCCCAGCGGTCACGCCCGTCTCCTCCCCCAATTCTCGGTATGCCGCGCTCTCCAGATCCTCGGTCGGACGCACGAAGCCACCGGGCAGCGCGAGCCGCCCGGCATACGGCTGCTCGCCCCGCTCGACCAACAAGACGAGAAGGCGCCCAGCGCGCACCGTCAGGATCACGAGATCGACGGTGACGGCAAAGGGCGGATGACTCGGCATACGCCGACCCTAACGCACTAGCCGTCAACTTGACGATAAGGGCGAAGGCGTTTTATCGTCACACTGACGATAAAATCCAGAGGAGGACGTCATGGCAACCATCAGCACCCTTCCCTTCGTCCGGCACCTGCGGGCGGGCGAGGCCAGTCACATCCGGCATCTCGTCGGTGGCACGCCGAAACACTCCGGCGCCGGCGCCGCGTTTTGGTTCCGACCGATGACCGCCGTCATCAGCCAGATCCCGGTCGATGACCGCGAACGGCCGATCCTTATCCAGGTCCGCACGACCGACCTGCAGCAGGTCGCGGTGCCTGGAGTCGTCACCTACCGCGTCGTCGACCCGGACCTCGCCGCCACCCGCGTCGACTTCTCGATCGACCTCGGCACCGGCGGCTGGACCCAGACCCCGCTGGAGACCATGGGCGCCGTCGTCCACGGCGCCGCCGCCGAAGCGGTCACCACAGCACTCGCCGGCCTCGACCTTCGCGCGGCCCTGACCGCGGACCTCGGGGCGCTGGGCAACCAGGTCACCACTCAGTTGGCCAGTGACCCGCGCCTGACCAGCCTCGGCATCGCCATCATCGGCATCCGGTTCGCGCTGCTGCGGCCAGAGCCCGACGTCGAGCGCGCTCTGCAAACCCCAGCTCGCGAAGCGATCCAGCAGGATGCGGACCGCGCGACCTTCGAGCGGCGGGCGCTCGCGGTCGAGAAGGAGGCGGCCATCGGGGAGAACGAGCTCGCCAACCAGGTCGAACTGGCCCGGCGCCGCGAACAACTCATCGCCCAAGAGGGCGCCAACGACCGCCGGCGCGCGGAGGAGGCCGCCCTCGCCGCAGCCCTCGCGACGCAGTCCGAGGCCGACCGCACCCGGGCTCTCGCGGACGCCCAGGCCGACAGCGAGCGCGCCGTCGGGCAGGCTGCGGCCGAGGTCGAGCGGGCTCGCGTCGAGGCGTATGCCGAGGTCCCCCGCGACCTGTTGCTCGCCCTCGCCGTCCGCCAGGCCGCCGAGAACCTGCCCGCGATCGACCACCTGGTCATCACGCCGGATCTGCTGCAGGGCCTGCTCGCTCAGCTGACGGGCCCGCGAGCCGAGGTCCGGTGACCAGCATGGCGACACCTCGGGTCGTGCTGGTCACCCGGCGCACGGAGTATGACGAGCTGATCGCTCGCCACGGAACGCGCGGCCAGGCGGACTTCTTCCTCCGCAGCCGCGGCCAATCCCTAGACGTCCTACTCGCCCGCCATCACGCCCTGGATGCGGCGCGGCACGCTGTGCTCGCCGCGATCCCGGTGCAGTGGCGGCGCGGGCAGGCCGAGCGGGACGAACTCGCGCGATTCGTCTTCGGGCCCGACGACATCGTCGTCGCCATCGGCCAGGACGGCCTGGTGGCCAATGTCGCGAAATACCTTGACGGACAGCCGGTTATCGGCGTCAATCCGATGGGTGGCGGCGGCGCCCTCGTTCCGCACCCGTGCGCGGCCGTCGCCGACCTGCTCGCCGACATCGCCGGCGGGCGGGCGGCATACCTCGACAGGGCAATGGTGGAGGCGCGCACGGACGACGGACAGCAACTGCGGGCGCTCAACGAGATCTTCGTGGGCCATGCGAGCCACCAATCGGCACGCTATGACCTGAGCGTCGGGGCAACGCAGGAGAGTCAGTCGTCGTCGGGCGTCATCGCGGGCACCGGCACCGGCGCGAGCGGCTGGTGCGCCTCCATCCAGCGCGCCGTCGCGCCGGACCTCCCCCTGCCCGCTCCCGCTGACCGGTCGCTGGCGTGGTTCGTCCGCGAGGCCTGGCCCTCCGCCAGCACGGGGACGGCGCTGGCATACGGCATCTTGGGCCGGTCTGAGGCGCTCTGCGCGACGGCCCGGTCCGAGGAACTCGTCATCTTTGGCGACGGTATCGAGAGTGACCGGCTCCTGCTCTCGTGGGGTCAGGGCGTGCGAATCAGCCTGTCCGAGAGCGTTCTTCGCACCGTGACGTGATCCGGCCGGGCAGCTATTCGGAGCCCCAGACGCCGCCTTCCGCGTCGCGTTTGCGCAGCAGCGCCTCGGCATGTCGCCGGTGGAGGTGCTCCCGGACTTCACCGGGGGTGTACGTGCGCCGCCGACGCTCGCGCCGGGCCACAACAACACCGGTCGCCGCGACGCCGAGCACCGCGGAGACCCCGAGCAGCTTGCGGAGCCGGTTGTTCTGCAGCGGGCCGCGCGTCATAGCCAGCACCCTAGGCCACGGCCAGGCGGCAGACTGGGGCCGTGATGAGCACGCCACTGCCCCTCCAGGAGGCACTTGATCTGGCCCGGACTGGCGATCTGTGGATCTTTCGCGGCACAAGTGCGGTGGATCGAGTCATGCACGCGGCCACCAACAGTCCCGTGAATCATGTCGGCATGGCACTCGTCCTCGACGATCTCCCACCCCTGATCTGGCACGCGGAGCTCGCGCGCTCGCTCGTCGATCACTGGTCGGGTGATCACCATCGGGGGGCCCAATTGCACGACCTGGGTGCTGCGGTCCGGCAGTGGCAGGTGAAGTACGGACAGCGGGCTTATCTGCGTCAACTCTCACCGGCCGCCGGGACCCCGGAAGAAGACGCCGCACTGCTCACGATCGCCCGACTCAATGGAGTCTCCTTCCCCTCCACGGCACGCCTCGCGGGCCGCTGGTTGACCGGCCGAGATGGCTACCTGTCGCAGCGCCGAGCCCGGCGCGAGCGGGTGCGTCCGGAGACGGCATACTGCGCCGAAGTCGTCGCAAAATGCCTGGTGGACATGGGCATTCTGCTTCCCGAGGCGCCCGCGAACTGGTATGACCCCGGCCGCTTCTGGAGCGGAGACCACCTCCCGATGGCACCGGGCTGGTCGTATGCGGGTGAGGTCGCGATCTCCCCAGATCCGGTCGCGAGCCGTACGCCCTGACTCGGCGAGGTCCGGATGGATGTCACGACGTCACCCACAGCCCTGGACCCCCTCAAGTCAACTCATCACCAGTACCACGTGGAGGGTGCGCGGGCCGTGGACGCCTTCGACGCGCTCCAGCTCGATATCGCTCGTCGCGGAGGGCCCGCTGATCCACGTCATCGGGCGAGTCGGGTCGAGGCGGCTCAGCGCGTCCTGAACGTCCGGGACCACTTGGTCCTCGGTCACGATGCAGACGTGCAGATCCGGAACGAGCGACAGTGCCCGCCGTCCTTGGTCCGGTCCATGGTCGAGAACGATGGTCCCCGTCTCGGCGATCCGACGGCCGCGCGGGTGACGACCGCGTCGATCTCATCGAGATCGGTCGCGGTGAGAGCGTGGTCGGGGACGACTCGCTCCCCGAGGTCGAGCCCGAGTTCGTCGGGGACGACGACCCGCCCGGCGTGACCCAGCGCTTCCCGGACATATGCCGCGAGGTCGCCGGAGCGGCATACGTCCACCGTCGCGCAGTAGTCCCGCACGCGGTCGACAAAGCGTTGCAGGAGCGCGTCGCCCGAGAGGGGCGGTGGCGCGGCGTGCGTCTGCTCTTGTGGTGAGTGCGGTTGCGGCGCAATCCCTTCCGGACCTGAATCACCCGCCGCGCCCGCCCGCGCCCACCATTGACGGAAGGATGCCACAATCGCGTGCTGGTGCCGCACACACCCGGCGCAGGACCCGCTGGGGGTGACGATCGCGTCATACCCCTCGAAGGCCCCCGCGAACGCCCGCACGGCCGAGATCGCCTGTCTCGGGGAACATCGCATCGTTGACGCAGGTCACCATCAGAGCAACGCGCACGCTCCCCATACTGCCGCCAATCACGCAGTGCACGGGGACGTGACTGTCACCGGCATCCCACCGCCCACACGATCAACACTGCACATCCGCCGACCCGGTCCCGTCCGTCACACCCCCCCCGAGGACAATGGCAGGGATGGGGACTCGTCGGATGGGACACCAATGAAGTCACGAGAAGCCGCCGACCTCGGCCGGTTCGCCGGCACCGAGTTGCGCCACGCGACCACGCTCGTGCACGGCGTGCATTCTGGGATCAGCGACACGATTCACCGCGCTGTTCAAGCCGCCGTTGGACCGGCTGCCCTTCCGGTCCAGATCATCGCCGATGCGGTGACCTCGACCGCGTACACGGCCACTGGGTTCGGCCTCGACGCCGGGTCGCGGGTCGCGGGATGGATTGCTGGACAACGACTTCGGAGCCGAGGTGACGAAGCGCCAAGCATCCACGACGCCCCGCGAGGACACCAGGCGCTTGCCTTCGGACTGGGGATCCGCGGGGACGCGATCCACGCCCATACGCCGAGCATCAGCCCAGCCATGCAGGTGCGTTCCGGCGGTCGCCGCGTGGACCTGACCCCGGAGGGGGTCGGCGCGGCATACGGCCAAATTGGTGACCAGATCGCCGTCTTCCTGCACGGGCTGTGCGGGACCGAAGCCGCCTGGCAGTGGCGGGGCAACCCCCAGACGCCCTATGCCGCGCGGCTCGCCACCGATCTCGGCCTCACTCCGGTGACGGTGCGCTACAACACCGGCTTGCGGATCTCCGAGAACGGCCAGGCGCTCGTGGCCCTCCTCGACAGCCTGCACTCGGCGTGGCCGGTGCCGCTCACGAAAATCGTCCTCATCGGCCATTCGATGGGCGGTCTCGTCGTGCACAGCGCCCTGGCTCAAGCCCCGGACGACGCGGCGTGGCTGCCGCTCGTGACCGACTCGGTGTCGCTTGGCGCGCCCCATCACGGGTCGCCGGTCGCCCGCGGCGTGCGCCACGCCGCCGACACCTTGACCGAAACCACGCGTGGACGTCGGATCGGCGCCTACCTCGCCCAACGGAGCCTGGGCGTGCGTGACCTGGAGTACGGCAATGTCGTCCCGGCCGATTGGCAGGACGCTGGCTCGACGGACACGAGCGACCGGCGGACCCATCCGCCGGATCGAACCGGCATCCGCCACCACGCCATCGTCGCGGTGCTTGGCCGGCGCCCTGCACAGCTGGGTGCGGGCGTGGGCGACCTGCTCGTCCCGCTCGACTCCGCGCGCCACCTCGCCACGGCCACGCACCCGAGTCGGTTCGCCGACGAGGACGTCACGGTCGTGACCGGCCTGGATCACCTGGGCCTGCTCAACAACGACCGGGTGTATACCGCACTCCACGCCGCCTTGTCTGCTCCGGAGCTCTCGGTCCGCCCATAGGCTGGCGTCATGACCAAGTTGCGGTGGGGCATTGCGGGTCCGGGCAAGATGGCGGCCGTCATGGCGAGGGCCTTCCCGGACGTGACCAATGGCGAACTTGTCGCCGTCGGCTCGCGCTCGCTCGACCGGGCTCGAGCCTTCGCCGACGAGCACGGCATCGCCACCGCGCACGGGTCATATGACGCCCTGGTCACCGACCCGGATATCGACGCGATCTATATCGCCACTCCGCACCCGCAGCACACCGACATCGCCCTGGCCGCGATCGCCGCGGGCAAGCCGATCCTTGTCGAGAAGTCCTTCACCGCAACCGTCGAGGACACCACCCGGATCATCGAATCCGCTCGGACAGCAGGTGTTTTCGCGATGGAGGCGATGTGGACCCGCTTCAATCCGGCGATCGCCCACGCCCGGAAACTGATCGCCGATGGCGTCATCGGCGACCTGCGCGGGGTGCAAGGTGACCTGACCGCCTTCCGCCCGTTCGACGCCGCAGACCGGCTCTTCGACCCAGCCCTCGGCGGCGGCGCCGTCCTCGACCTCGGCGTCTATGTCCTGTCCTTCGCCCAGCACTTCCTCGGCACGCCCGATGTCGTCCATGCCGTCGGCGGCACCTTCCCCACGGGCGTCGAGGGCGAATTCGGCGTCCTCCTCGGCTACCGCGACGGCCGGTCCGCGACTCTCTCCGGGGCGTTCACGGCCTACGGACCGGGTCGGATGATGCTCATCGGCAGCGAGGGCTGGATCGATGTCCACCCGCGCTTCCACCGCTCCCCGTCGCTGACCGTATGGCGCGGCAAGACTCCCGAGCAGCTGACCTTCCCCGGCGGCTATCAGTTCGAGGTCATCCACGCGGGCGAGTGCCTCGCGGCCGGGCTCACCGAGAGCCCGATCATGCCGCTCGACGACACCCTCGCCGTGCAACGCCTGATGGCCGAGGTGCTCCAGCAAGTCCGCGCCTTCGCCGCCTCATGACCAATGACCCCGTAATCGCGTGGCTGCTCGCC
Organism: Nostocoides veronense; assembly: GCF_039531185.1. Taxonomy (NCBI): domain Bacteria; kingdom Bacillati; phylum Actinomycetota; class Actinomycetes; order Micrococcales; family Intrasporangiaceae; genus Nostocoides; species Nostocoides veronense. The sequence continues at coordinate 94,541 of NZ_BAAAPO010000062.1, read as the reverse complement.
ACCGATCCCGCGATCGCCTGGCAGGTCCAGCGCGACCTCCTCGATGCACCCGAGGACGTATGGCGACCGCTCCGGTCCCGTGTCGAGCACGAGGGCTGGGGTGCTCGCCTTCTCGCACACCAGGATTCGGACGGCCAGTGGGCGGGCGGCGCGTTCTTCCCGCATGACTTCAGCCGGGAACTGTGGGAGGCGGAGGGCCAGCCGTGGACCGCGACGACCTACGCCCTCACCGACCTGCGGGAGTGGGGACGTGACCCGACCTCCGAGACAGCCCGCCGCACAGCCGACCTCGTCGGGCGCAACTCGCGATGGGATCACGACGGTCAGTCCTATTGGGCTGGCGAGGTCGAGGAATGCATCAACGGCCGCACCCTCGCCGATGGCGCCTACTTCGGGGCGGACGTGACCGGGATCGCCGATCGCCTCCTCACCGAGCAGCAGCCGGATGGCGGCTGGAACTGCGAGCGCGCGGAGGGATCGACCCGTGGTTCTTTCCACTCGACCATCAATGTGCTCGAAGGATTGCTGGAGTTCGAGAAGGCGACCCAACGCGCGGATGTGGCGAGCGCGCGGCATACGGGGGAAGAATTTCTGTTGTCCCGCAGCCTGTTCCGTCGGTTGACCGATGGGGAGATAGCCGACCAGGACTTCCTCAAGCTCACCCACCCGAACCGCTGGCACTATGACGTGCTCCGCGGCCTGGATTACCTGCGCGCCGCCGGATTCCACGACGCCACCGGCCCGGACCCGCGACTCGGCGAGGCGCTGGACTGGCTCCGCGGCAAGGCCGACGACGACGGCCGGTGGCCGCTGGAATCCCGCCCCGGCGGCCGGGTTTGGTTCGATGTCGACGACGGCATCGGTATGCCGTCCGCCTGGCTCACCCTCCGCGCCCGACGCGTGCTGCGGTGGGCTGACGACACTGGAGGAGTTGGCGCATGACGGACACCAGTTGGGAGACGCACCCGGTCACGCCGGATCGCTTCGAGGACTTCGCGGATGTGATCAATCCGAACCGGCGCGCGTCGCATTGCTGGTGCCTGTCCCATCGGCTGCGCGCCCAAGACATTGCGGCGCTCGGCGGCACGGACGAGGACGCCCGCGAACGCGCGGCTCGCGCCATGTGCGCGGAGAAACTCCCCCCGGGCGTTGTGACCTATCGCGATGGCACGCCGGTGGGCTGGTGCAATATCGGCCCACGCCAAGACATTCCGCGCCTCGCGGCCTCCAAGCTGATCCGGCCAGTCGACGACGTGCCGGTATGGAGCATCATCTGCGTCGTCGTGCGGGGCGGGCATCGCAAGCAGGGGGTTGTCGGTCACCTCATCCAGGGCGCGGTGGAGTGGGCACGCGCCAATGGCGCGCCGGCCGTCGAGGCCTATCCGGTCGATCCGCCGGGACGCATGGACCTGACGATGGCCTTCGTCGGGACCAAGGCGATGTTCGACGCGGCGGACTTCCAGGTCATCGGCACCACCGATGCGGTCGCCTCGAAGATGCCACGGCTGATCATGCGGCGTGACCTCAGGCCGTGACGGACGGGCCGAAGCGCAGCGCCGTCAACGCACCACCAACGACGACACCAGTGTGCAAACATCGACGGGCACGCCACCCAGTCTGACGGGAAATCGCCCGTCGCGAAACGGATTTCAGTCGCCGTCGTGCCCGTCACGAGCTTCGTCATCGTCAAACCAGTTCAGCGGCGACAGACGCGCCAACTCGTCGCAGACGAGGTCGCGGGTTTTCAGGATCTGACGTGCGTAGGCCGCAAGCAGCGGGTGCAGTCGCTCCCCGTCGGCGGGTGGCTCGAGACGCAACGTCTCCCCGCCCAGGGCCACCTCAACATCCAGCACGCCATAGCCGGCCCGGTGCACCTGCATCTCCCCGAGCTTGCCCAGGATCTTCAGCGGAGCCGGGTTATCCGCCGCTACCTCCGTCAGCAGGTGCGTGATGCCCTCTGGGGCCTGCTCGCACAACACCCGGGCAAGCAACGAGGCGATGCCGCGCCCCTGCCACGCGTCCTGGACCGTAAAGGCGATATCCGCGGTGTCGGGCCGCTCGGCATACCGCACCATGCGCCCGATCCCGACCGGGTGCATCCGACGGCCCTGCTCCACGAAAACGACGAGGGCTACGTGATCGATTCCGTCCACTTGGTCGACCAAGTGATCCAGCATGTCGTCGGTCAGGGCCGGGACGGCAGCCAGAAATCGGCTGCGTTTCGAGCTCGGCGAAAGCTTGAGGTACTCCTCGGCCAAGGCCGCGCGGTCCGACGGCAGGAGCGGTCCGACCCACACCAGTGTCCCGTCCGGGAGCGCTTCGCGCTCACACAACACGGTGATCCGCTCGTGATGGCGTGGCAGGCTCCGCGAAGGCATGGTCAAGCTCCAAGTCGTGTGGCTCGTACCAGGCTAAGCGGCCGGGCCGGATGCTCGGTGCCGCTATGCGGCATACCGTGAGATCCACCACGCATTGCCATCGATCCCGCGCCACTGGAGGACTTCGTGTCCGCTTCGTCCTTCGACATCACTGGCGCACGGGCACTAGTGACCGGCAGCAGCCAGGGCATCGGCAAGGCGCTCGCGCGGGCCCTCGTCGAGGCGGGGGCGGAGGTTGTCCTCAACGCCCGGCGCCCGGCGCCTTTGGTGGCGCTATAGGGCGCGATCGCCGGGGTCAGGTGGCGGATCTGACGGGCACGCTGCTCTGGCTGGCCAGCCCCGCATCGGATTTCGTGAATGGCCAGACGATCTTCGTCGACGGGGGCATGACCGCCGTCCTGTGAACGACGCGCAGGCATCGGCAATACTCGCGTCATGGACTTCAGCGACCGGGCAGCGACCTGGGATGACGACCCCGAGAAGCTGCGCAATGCGGCGCAGGTGGCCGAAGCGGTTCGACGCAATCTCGGCCTGACGGGCACGGAGGACGTGCTCGAGTTCGGTGGCGGCACCGGGCTGCTCAGTCGCGCCCTCGCCGATGACGTCGGCACGGTCGTGATCACCGACGCGGCTCCGGGCATGGTGGCGGTCGCCCAGCAACGGATCGACGATCTCGGCCGGGGTGACCGGATGCGGGCCGCACTTTTCGACCCGACGAGCGACGATACGGACCCGGGTCAGTTCGACGTCATTTGGAGCATGCTGGCCCTGCACCACGTGCCCGATATTGACGTCGCCCTGGCCCGACTGCGCGGGCTACTCAAGCCCGGCGGCCGGCTTGCGCTCGCCGACCTGGACGAAGACGCCGGCGGGTCGTTCCACCAAGCGCACGGAGACTTCCACGGGCACGACGGTTTCGATCGGCATACGCTCGGGCACGCCTTGCAGCGAATCGGCTTCCAGGACATCGCTTTCGACACGGCCACGACGGTCGACAAGGAGGTCGACGGGGCGCGCCGCAGCTACCCCGTCTTTCTCGTCACCGCCCGCGTCCCCCGCTGACCGGCGTCCGGGTGGTCGGGTGAGGATTGCCCCGTGAACGATGTGACGACCCCTCCGCGACCGTGGGTGTTGCACGTCGACATGGACCAATTCATCGCCGCGGTCGAGGTGCTGCGCCGGCCAGAACTCGCCGGGCGGCCCGTCATCGTCGGCGGGCGCGGAGACCCGACCGAGCGCGCCGTCGTGTCGACGGCTTCCTACGAGGCGCGAGCCTTCGGTGTCGGCTCCGGTATGCCGCTCCGCCTGGCCGCGCGCAAGGCGCCCGACGCGATCATCCTGCCCGTCGATGGGCCGGCCTATACGGCGGCCTCCGAGCAGGTCATGAACGTCCTGCGCTCGACGGGCGCCGTGGTCGAGGTGCTGGGCTGGGACGAAGCCTTCCTCGGGATCAGCACCGATGACCCCGAGCGCTGGGCACGCGAAACCCAGGCGGCGGTGCTGGCGGCGACCCACCTGCACTGCTCGATCGGCATCGGCGACAACAAGATCCGCGCCAAGCTCGCCACCGGGTTCGGCAAGCCGCGAGGTATCTTCCGGCTGACGGCGGACAACTGGTCCGAGGTCATGGGCGAGCGACCCACCATCGAGTTGTGGGGCGTCGGGTCGAAAGTGTCGAAGCGGCTCAGCGGCCTGGGCATCCACACGGTCCACGAGTTGGCTGCGGCCGACCCGGCCGTGCTCGTCGGCGAGTTCGGGCCGCGCATGGGCCAGTGGTATGCCGATCTCGGGCACGGCCGCGGCTCGAGCGTCGTCGACGACACCCCGTGGGTGGCGCGCGGGCACTCGCGCGAGACGACCTACCAACGCAACCTGGTGACGCGCGCCGAGGTCGAGGACGCCGTGCGTGTCCTCGTCGGCCAGGTGCTTGAGGACGTCCTCGCCGAGGGACGCCCGGTCATGCGGCTCACCCTGAAGGTCCGCTATGCGCCCTTCTTCACCAAGACCTTCAGTCGCAAACTACCGGCGGTGACCACGGATCGAGCCGCCCTCGAGGAGGCTGCCCTGTCCCTGGTCGACAAGATGGAGACCGGACGCGAGATCCGCCTGCTCGGGCTGCGGGCCGAGATGATCATGCCCGCGGACCCCGCCGAAGCCGGGCCGGTCAAGACCACCCCGATCCGCGGCGCCTTCTGACGGGTGCCGCCAATTGGCTCCTGCGTTCAGAGCATCTCCAGAGAGCTACGCCGCTCGGTGAGGTGGGCGCGCTCGGCCGGGTTGGTGGCGAGGTCCAGGGCCCGTTCGTATGCCGCCCGCGCACCGTCCGCGTCCCCGTTCCGTCGCAGCAACTCGGCCCGGGTGGCGTGCAGTGGGTGGTAGCCGTCCAGTGACCCAATGCCAGGGACCGCATCGATGGCTGCCAATCCCACCTCTGGCCCAGCCAATTCCGCCTGTGCCACAGCGCGATTGAGGCCGACGACGGGGGTCGGCGATACGGCATACAGCTGGCCATAGAGGACGACAATCTGCGCCCAGTCGGTGTCCTCCGAGCGTGGCGCGTCGGTGTGGACGGCGTTGATGGCTGCCTGGAGTTGAAAGGGGCCGGGAGCATTGCGGCGCAAGCACCTTCGCACGAGGTCGTGCCCCTCGGCGATCAGGTCGCGGTCCCACAGCGATCGGTCCTGGTCGGCCAAGGTGACGAGCCGACCGTCGACGACCCGCGCCGCGCGGCGTGCCTCGGTCAGCAGCAGCAGGGCGAGCAGCCCAGCCACCTCGGGTTCGTCCGGCATGAGTTCGACGACGAGGCGGGCCAGCCGGATCGCCTCGCCGGTGAGGTCCGGCCGCATCGCGTCGCCGGTCTCTTGGGTCGAGCCGCCCGGCAGGTAGCCCTCGTTGAAGATGAGATAGATCGTCGTGAGCACCGCCGTGAGTCGTGCGGGCAGGGCAGCATCCCCCGGCACCTCATAGGGGATGCGGGCCGCCGCGATCTTGCCCTTGGTGCGGGTCAGTCGCTTGGCCATCGTGGCCTCCTCGACGAGGAAGGCCGCGGCCACCTCGGCCGTCGAGAGACCGCCGAGCACCTTGAGGGTCAGCGCGACCTGCGCTGCGGGCGCCAACGCTGGGTGGCAGCAGGTGAAGACCATCCGCAGCCGGTCATCCTCGATGGAGGACTCGTCGGGCGTGGGGCCATCGGTGCCGTGGAGTTCGAGCAGCATGTGAGCCTCGCCCTCCTTGCTGGTGCGGGTCGATTCGCGGCGAAGGCGATCGATCGCGCGGCGTCGGGCGGTGGTCGTGAGCCAACCGCCGGGATTGGGAGGTATGCCGTCGCGCGGCCAGGTCTCCAGGGCCACGACATACGCCTCGGAGGCGGCGTCCTCGGCGTGGTCGATGCTGCCGAGATAACGGGTCAGGGCCGCCACGACCCGACCGTGCTCCTCGCGGAAAATGCGATCGAGCCGGTCGAGGTCGTGGCGCTCCCCGTTGAACATGCGGCGCGGTTCACTCGCCCTGGAAGGGACGCACCTCGACCGGGCCCTCGCAGGCGGCCGAGCCCTTGCGGGCCCATTCGAGCGCCTCGTCGAGGTCCTCGGACTCGATGACCCAGAAGCCGCCCATCTGCTCCTTGGACTCGGCATACGGGCCGTCGGTGATGACCGGGTCGCCCTTGCTCGCGTCGACGACGGTGGCCGTGGTGATCGGGTGGAGGCCGCCGGCGAAGACCCACTTGCCGGCCGCCTGCACCTCCTCGTTGAAGGCGCCGACCTGGGCGAACATCCGCTCCATATCCTCGGGCGTGGTCTGGGGAAAGTTCTGGTCGTCGTGCCAGACGGACAATAGGTACTGAGCCATGGGTTCTACTCCTTGGTTGGGGTGCTTACGACATCTCCACGAACGGCACCCCGGCAAAAGGACACCTGCCCGTGAAAAATTTCAGCACCGGGTCAAGCGTGCGGTGCTGTCACTTCTTGACGTAGTCGGCCAGATGCTTGCCGGTGAGGGTCTTCTTGCCCTTCACCAGGTCTGCCGGCGTGCCCTCAAAGACCACCTGACCGCCATCGTGCCCGGCCCCCGGGCCGAGGTCGATGATCCAGTCAGCGTGCGCCATCACCGCCTGGTGGTGCTCGATGACGATGACCGACTTCCCGGAATCCACGAGCCGATCGAGCATCCCGAGCAGGTTCTGGACATCGGCCAGGTGCAGACCGGTCGTCGGCTCGTCGAGGACGTAAATATCGCCCTTGTCCGCCATTTGCGTCGCCAACTTCAACCGCTGGCGCTCGCCACCGGACAGCGTGGTCAGCGGCTGGCCGAGCCGGACATAGCCCAGGCCCACATCCTTCATACGCTCCAGAATCTTTTGCGCCGCAGGCGTTTTCGCCTCACCGGCACCGAAGAAGTCAACCGCCTCGGCCACCGGCAGGTCCAGCACCTCGGCGATGTTCTTGCCGCCGAAGGTGTAGTCCAAGACGAAGGGCGCGAAGCGCTTGCCCTCGCACTCCTCGCATGGCGTCGAGACGCCGGCCATCATCGCGAGGTCGGTATAGATCACGCCCGCGCCATTGCACGTCGGGCAAGCGCCCTCGGAATTGGCGCTGAAGAGCGCGGGCTTGACGTCATTGGCCTTGGCGAAAGCCTTCCGAATCGGTTCCAGCACACCGGTATAGGTCGCCGGATTGCTCCGCCGCGAGCCCTTGATCGCCGACTGGTCGACGGTGACGACGCCGTCGAGCTTCTCCACAGACCCGCGGATCAGCGAGCTCTTCCCCGACCCGGCGACCCCCGTCAGCACAACGAGGCAGCCGAGGGGGATGTCGACATCCACATCCTTGAGGTTGTTCTCCGTGGCCCCGCGGACTTCGAGTTTCCCGGATGCCCTGCGCACCCCATCCTTCAGCGACGCCTTGTCGTCCAGGTGCCGGCCCGTCAAGGTGTCGCTGCCGCGCAGGCCCGCGACATCCCCCTCATACACAATCTCCCCACCACCGGTCCCGGCCCCTGGCCCGAGGTCGACGACGTGATCGGCAATGGCGATCGCCTCGGGCTTGTGCTCCACGACGAGGACGGTGTTTCCCTTGTCCCGCAACTGGATCAGCAGGTTGTTCATCCGTTGTATGTCGTGTGGGTGCAGCCCGATGGTCGGCTCGTCGAAGACATAGGTGACATCGGTCAGCGCCGACCCAAGGTGGCGAATCATCTTGGTGCGCTGCGCCTCGCCGCCGGAGAGCGTGCCGGACGACCGATCCAACGAGAGGTAGCCGAGCCCGATCTCGACGAAGGAGTCGAGCGTCTCCTGCAGGCCCTCCAGCAACGGCCCGACGGAAGGATCGTCGAGTTCGCGCACCCACTCGGCGAGGTCGCTGATCTGCATCTGGCAGGCATCAGCGATATTCATCCCCTTGATCTTCGAGCTGCGCGCCGCCTCGTTCAGCCGCGTGCCCGCGCAGTCGGGGCAGGTCTGGAAGGTGACGGCGCGGTCGACAAAAGCGCGAATGTGCGGCTGCATCGCCTCGCGGTCCTTGGACAGCATCGACTTCTGGATGCGCGGGATGACGCCTTCGTAGGTGATATTGATGCCGTCGACCTTGATCTTGGTCGGCTCCTTATAGAGCAGGTCGTGCAGCTCACGCTTGGTGAACTTCTTGATCGGCTTGTCCGGGTCATAGAAGCCGCTGCCCATGAAGACGCGGCCATACCAGCCGTCCATCGAGTAGCCCGGGATCTGCAGCGCCCCCTCGCGCAGCGACTTGTTCTCGTCATAAATCGCCGTGTAGTCGAAGTCGCTCACCTTGCCCACGCCCTCGCAGCGCGGGCACATGCCGCCCTGGATGCTGAACTCCCGGCGCTCCTTGATCTGCTGCCCCGCCTTGGTCATCGTCACGGCGCCCGCGCCGGAGACGGAGGCGACGTTGAAGGAGAAGGCCTTGGACGTGCCGATATACGGCTGCCCGAGCCGGCTGAACAGGATGCGCAGCATGGCGTTGACATCGGTGACGGTGCCGACGGTCGAGCGAATGTTGGCGCCCATCCGTTCCTGGTCGACGATGATCGCCGTCGTCAGCCCCTCCAGCAGGTCGACATCCGGCCGCGCGAGCGTGGGCATGAAGCCCTGTACGAAGGTCGAGTAGGTCTCGTTGATCATCCGCTGGCTCTCGGCCGCGATGGTGGCAAAGACCAGCGAGCTCTTGCCCGAGCCGGACACTCCGGTGAAGACCGTCAGCCGCCGCTTGGGCAGCTCGACATTGACCTCCTTGAGGTTGTTCTCTCGTGCCCCGACGACGCGGATCAGGTCGTGCGAGTCGGCCGTATGTTGCCCGCCCGCCTCAGTTTTCGTGCTCGCCATCGCCTGTGCTCTCCATCGTGCGTGTCCGTCTCGGGAATCGGGCCAGCCTAATCGCGCCCCGCCGCCCCCTCCGGACGACGATCGGCGCTGCCTGAATCCACCCGCCGACCTCCGCAGGGCAGACGGGAGGGTTAATACACTCCCGACCGATGACCCATGGTCACCGCGACGATGACGAAAGGTCAGACGCCCGACTCGCCCCAGAGCTCACTGGCTGGGCGTGACGTCCTCCCTGACGCCTCCCAGTCACGAATGGCCTCGTCAGCCCAGTACTGCTCCTCAAGTTCCGCGAGGTGGAGTTTTATGGCCTGGCGCACGTAGAAAGTCTTCGAGCGTCCGGTCCTGGCTGCGAGTCGATCGAGTCGAGAGTCTTCCTCTGGAGTGAGACGACCTGATAGCGGCATGACCGGACCCTTCTGCGATACACGTATCGCATCGAGGCTCATGACAAATCCGCCCGCCGACCGAGTCCGGTCGTGGGGAAGTTTGGTGTCGCCCTGGCATCAGCAAATTTCCCCACCACGTGCCATCACTGGGGCAGAGTGACCGCCGGGCCTAGGTCGGCCGGAGAGTCGGGCACGTGCGGGGGTATGCCGTCGCGCGGCTCCGCGCGCAGGTTCCGGATACTCGGCACCGACAGCGAGGCCGCGCTGGTGACCACCATGACGGCCGCACAGGCGAGCAAGACGCGGTGGGCGCCATACGCATCGGCCAGCGGCCCGGCCAGGATGATCCCGAGGGGGCCGAGGGCGAGGGAGCCGAGGGCGTCATACGAACTGACCCGGGAGAGCGAGTCCGGCGGGATCTCGCGCTGCATCGTCGTCTGCCAGAAGATCGTCAGCATCTCGAAGGCCAGGCCCAGCCCGAAGCTCGCGACGCAAATCGCGGCGAGCGGGGCGTGCAGGCCGAGCAGGAGATAGGGCGGGGCCCCGAGGAAACTCAGCAAGACCACGACCCGGATGGGGTACGCGGGCCGCCACCGCAGCGCGAGCAGCCCGCCCACGATCAGCCCCAGAGACTCGATGACGAGGATGGTCGACCAGGCGCCGGCACCACCGAGTGCCGTCTTGGCGACGACTGGTCCGAGGACGAGATGGGCCGCCTGCCACACCATGACGAAGGCGGAGAACTGCAGGACACAGACCCAGAGCCAGGTGCGCGACCGGAACTCCGACCAGCCGTCGCGCAATTCCGACCACACCGATGGGCCGGCGACAGCATCGCGCGGCGTGACGCCCAAGCGCAGGCGACCGACGCAGAGGCCAGCAACCAGGAAGACCGCGCCCGCCGCGATGAGAGCCCAGCCACCGCCGATCGCGACGACGACCACCCCGCCCGCCACCAGGCCAGCGACGCGAGCCGTGTTGCCGCCCAACCCGATCAGCGCGTTTCCGTCCTGCAGCGAGGCGGCGGGGACGATGTCCGGAATGATCCCGGTCATCGCGGGCCAGACGAGGGCGCCGGCAATCCCTGCAAGGAAGGTCATCGCCGCCAGGCCCAGGATGGGTGCGTGCCCGGTGAGCAGCATCAGGCCGATGACGCCATGCAGGAGCGCATTGACCCAAGAGGCCGCCTGGAGCACGCGATCGCGCGGATAGCGGTCCGCGATGACCCCGCCGATCAGCGTGAAGAGGACCAGCGCGATCGACTCCGCCGCCAAGACGACCGACAACGTGGTGGCCGTTGCTCCCGGCAGGTCCAGCACGCCGAACGCGATGGCTACTGGCGCGAAGGCCATCGCCAGCATCGACAGAGTGCGCGCGATCAGCAGCAAGACGAACCGCTCGTCGCGCAGCAGGGCGGAACGCGCGGAGGGCATCCGGCCACGCTATGCCCGGCCGTCCGACTCACGCCACCCGATTGATGCGGCTTGCCGGACTTCAGACCCCCTGTCAACCACGGTTGACAACTCGTCGTGAGCAACCTAGGTTGACAGGCATGGAAAGACCGATCGAGGCCATCGCCGCCGATGTGGCGGAGCCGATGACGGGACTGCGCGCGGTCGTCGCCCTGCGCCGGCTCGCGGACCAGTTGGAGTTGCGACAGGTGCAGGCCGCGGTGGACGCGGGCTTTTCGTGGCCCGAGATTGCGGCCGCACTCGGAGTGACCCGCCAGGCCGTGCACAAGAAATACCACCGACGTATCCGCCACGACGAAGGGAACCGATGATGACGACACGATTCGAGCGGATGGAGCAGGTCTGGCGCCTGCTCATCGCGAGCAATGACGAAGCGCTGCGGGCTGGGCACGACGTGGTCGACACCGATCACGTCCTGCTGGGACTGCTCGTCATCGGCGGCGAGAGCGCAGCCCGCTTGCGTCACGAGGGGCTGACGCTCGACGCGGGTCGGGCGGCCATGGCCCAGGTCGCCCGCGACGACCTCGCCAGCATCGGCATACTCGATGAAGCGTGGCCCACGCCCCCGCCTTCCCGCTATGCCGCAGAATCGCTCAGGTTCTCCGAGCGCGCCAGGGAGGCCCTGGAGGCTGCGCACACCGAAAACGATCTGCCGGTGCTGAATGCCATCACGACCGATTCGCAGGGCCCGGCGACTCGGCTGCTGGAAGTCGCCGGGATCAGGACCGGCGCCCTCGCGCAGGCAGGGCACGCGATCGAAGAAGAACCCGAGCGCGAGGCCTGGACCGCACTAGTCGAGGAAACGGTTCCGGTTGCCGCAGAACGCATCTGGGCTCTCTTGACCGATCCGCGCAGGAGGCCGGAGTGGGATGAGGACGTTGCCGAGATCACGATCCTCGACGACTCGAGCTTTCGAGGGATTCCACGGATCGTGGCCGATTCTCCGAAGTTCAGCAGCGCCTTCGGATTCACCGGCGCTGTCACGACCTACCGAGTCAGCGAGAACTCTCCCGGCGAGGCGATTGCCTGGGACGCGCAGTTCCCCGGTCGCGGCGGTCGACTGCGCGGCCGTCAACCCTTCGAGGAGCGCCTCCGAATCTCCCTAACCCCGATTGCGGGAGGCAGCACGCGGTTGACGATCGCGCTGCGCTCGGACCTGCGGCGGACGGGCGGCCTGCTGGGCGCGCTGGAGCGGCGGATGTCGCGCTTCCAGGAAGTCCGGCTCCGACTTATCGCGCAGGCGCTCGCCCAATCCGCGTGATGCTCGCCCAGCAGCGGGCTTCACGTCGTCGCCAGGGTGCGGTTGTCGATCTCCGGGTGGTGGCGGCGGATGTTCACCTTGCGCTCGAGTTCCTCGATGATGATGGGCGCGAAGTCCACGTCGGTCATCCCTTTCGCGCTGCCCAGCCCTCCGGGGCTGAAAACGTTGACCTCCATCAGCTTGTCGCCGACGATGTCGAGCCCGACGAGGAACATGCCGTCCGCGACCAGCTTGGGGCGCACGATGTCGATCAGTTCCAGCATCTCGTCGGTGACCTTGGCCGCCTTGGCGCTCCCGCCGGCCGACATATTCGAGCGCAGATCGGTGCCGGCGCTGACCCGGCGGAAGGCGGCATACGCTCCCTTGCTTTCCAGCGGACGGCCGTTCATGACGAAGAAGCGCACGTCACCATTCTTGGCCTCCGGGAGATATTCCTGCGCCACGACATAGCCGTCCCGGCTGATCGCTTCGATGATCTGGTTGAGGTTCGGCGACTCCTTGCGGTCGACGAGGAAGACGCCGCTGCCACCCGAGCCCTGCAGAGGTTTGAGCACGGCCCGGCCACCGAGGTCGCTGACGAATTCGTCGATCAGGTCGGCGTCGCGGGAGATCAGCGTCCGCGGGCGCACGATCTGCGGGAAATGCTGGAAGTAGGCCTTCGAGAGGGCATTGGCCAAACACGTCGGATCATTGACCACGAGCACCCCGAGCGCGGCAACCACCTGTCCGAACGCCACCGCCGCATTGGGCGCCCACGGCGCGCTCTCGGCGTCGTCGGCGGGGTCGTTGCGCAACATGACCACGTCGAACTCCGCCAGCCCGATCAACTCCTCGATGTCTGGCTTTTGAACATCCGCCAGGTGCCGCTCGAGCGAGCGATAGGACTTGCCACTCGCGCGCCGGGCCTTGGTCGAGATGGACCCGTCCGGTTGATAGGACAAATCGCCGACGCCCATGAACCACGCCTCGTGGCCGAGCTGTTTGGCGGTCATGGCGAGCCGATTGGTGGTGTAGACGGGCTTCTCGGTCGCGACGTCGTTGACGACGAAGCCGATCTTCATACGGGCACCTCCAGGAGTTGGCCGAGGTCGTCGGCCTGGGCTGCGGCGGCCAGCCGGTCGGCGGCCGCCGGGTCGAGCAGGTAGCGCGGGATTAGGCGAGCCGGGCGCAGGATCCCGGCCGTATCGAGGTCTTCGATGAGCGGCAGATCGCGCAAGGCAAACTTGCCGCGACACAGCAGATCCAGCCGCCCGCCACCGCGCAGATGGCCAAGCAGGTCGACCAGGCCGCGCAGATAGATCGCATCCTTCGTCATCCCGCCGGCCCGGAAGATGCGCATGACCGTCGTGAACGCGCTGTGTTCCGGGAAACCCTCGTCGACCAAGGCGTCGTGGGCCTCGCGAAAGCTCGCTCCGCCGATCCGGCGATGCACCGTCAGGACGCGAGCTGCCAACTGCCGCAACCGAAATGCGGTCAACCCGCCACTGAGAATCTCGGCGAGGACGGCCAAGCCTTCTTGCGTCTCGTCATAGCCCGCCAAGCCCGAGCCGAGCACTTTGATCGGCTGCGCCGAGCCATTGACCTGGGTCACGAGGTGAGTCCCGACCTCGTGGTGAATCAGCGCCTCAGCACGTCGAGCCTGGACCACTGACTCCGGACCGATCAACAGGCTATTGCCCGAGACGAGAACGCCCGAGGCGTCGGGGCGAATCTCTGCATGCATCTCGATGTCAGGATCCTGCTCGCGATAGCGCGCGACCTCGGCGAGCGCGAGTTCCAGGAAACTCTCCGCGTCGAGCGCCTCCCCCGCCGATTCCGTATGCCGAACGCTCCCAAGCACCGCCTCGGCTTGCTCGCGCAGGGCTGGGGCGACCCCGCCATACAGTTCGATGGACAAGGCGAGGAAGTCCTCGCTGTCGCGCGCCGCCAGCATCGCGAGTTGCAGTTCTAGCTCTCGGTGTTTGGCGCGCAGCAGGTGCCCGAGGGTGGGATTCACGACGGCCGACACCTCGATCGCCGCGAGTTGCGCGGCCGCCACCTCGGGGTCGATCTGAAGTTCGCGATAGGTGAAAACTGGGTCACCGCTTCGCTTTTCGTCGTATGCCGCCCGCGCCGACGCGGCGTCCACCGGCGTCACCTCGAGCAGGAAGCGCAGGCTCGCCGAGAGTTGCGCGAGCGCATGGTCGACGGCCAGGTCCTCAGGCGTGAGCTCCAGGAACTCGGTCACGACAGCGCCGCCAGTTCGCCCGCCAAGCCCGGGAGGGTGGCTGCGAGATTCGTTCGGGCACAGGCGATTGCGTCGCGGTCGGGCACCCCGGTCCACTCGTCCATGAAGGTTTTCTTGAACTCCAGCGCCAACACGCAGCCGATGCGCGGGTAACGGTCATGAACCCACCACGCGAGTTGCCGCCCCTCGAATTTCACGTTCTCGCGCACATCCACCGGCCCGCAGCCCAGCTCGGGATCGGCCAGGTCACGGGCGAAGCGATCCACGAGTCCGCCGAAGCGGCTGCGGTCTACCGAGCCGGTGCCGAGATTGACCTCCGGGTTGTCCGCAACCGCCTCGGCCGGCTGGTCCGGGCCGGGCCGACGATGGTTGTAGGAGTGGACGTGGAGCAGGACGAAAGGCCCCCGCTCGGCCACCGCATCGAGCCGCTCGGCAAGCGCGGTGTAAAAGGTGTCCCACGTCTGGAGGCTGGCGCGAAAGAGGTCATCCGGCAGTACCTCGTCACGCCAGATCCTGAGTCCCCACGCGTCCTCCGGTGCCCGATAGACGGCTTCGCGACGCGGGCGGTTGAGGTCGACCTCGAAGCGGGAGGTGTGCGTGATCGCTCGACTCGGCACAGCGGCCGCGATCTCGTCCGTGAAGGGGTCCTCCTCGCGCAACCGGTCCGCCTCATCGAGGATCATGACCTGCTGGAGGTCGGCGCGGATGTCATGTCCCGCGTGCACAGAGGTTGCGAGGATCTGACCGTCCCACGGCCCGGTGAAATCGACGACGCGATGTCGGTCCATGGCCCTTTGTAGCCGGTGGACCGGCAGCCACCTCGCGAAAGCCCACCCCTGATTCTTCGTCTCATCCTTTCGGGTGAGCCAGGCTCACCGCCCGTACGCTGACCGGATGACGGGCGCGGACCTGATGACGGACGCTGACCTGACGACGGGCACCGAGGTGATCGGGCCGATCGAGACGCCCGGGGAGTCACCGCCCCCCATCCTGTTCATCGCACCGCACCAGGACGACGAGTTGCTCTCGATGGGAGCGGCCATTAAGGCCGAAGTCGCGACCGGCCGCGAGGTCCGCGTGCTGCTCGTCGGCCGCGGCAACAAGTCGGTCGTGCGCACCCGTGATATGCCGAGGCTACTCGGCCGCACACCCAGCGAGTGGGAGTTCGGTCGGATCCGCGATGCTGAGTTCCGGTGGAGCGTCGAGAATCTCGGCGCCACCCCCCTGCTCCCGTCGTATGTCGACCGTCTCGACGAGCGCGCCTTCACCAGCAACGACGTGCTCGCCTACATCCAGACCTTTGCCCCGCCCGGCGGGACAGCTGTGGCGACCCTGACGGCATACGCGGAGCACAATCCGGACCACCGAGCCTGCGCGGAGGCGGCCAGCCGACTCCACGAGGGCGGGCACACGGCATACCCACCGGCCTTTTTCACGGCCTGCTCGCGTCGTGCAGCGGTCGAGGCCCTCGGCCACCATGTCGTCCCCGAGGGCGCCGCCACCCCAGTGACCCCTGGCGACCAGCAGCCCTATCGACACACCGATCTCGCCACCGACCGGTGGGGTGTCGGCTATCGCTCGGTCCCGTATATGTTCGATGCCCAACTCGCCGACCCGCTCGCCTACCGCGTGCTGGCTGAGTGACATCAGCGGGCGGGCGAGCGATTGAATGAGACGACCATCGGCCGGGTCCCGGCGAAACCGCCGCTCGGTGGCCAACGCAGCGGCGAACTGCCATAGAAGTAGCGGATCGTCTCGGGATTACCCATCGTCACGGCCTGTCGGGTCAGCGCGGCGGCATAGGTCTCCGGCGGGTAGTTGGCCACCGTGTTAGCCCGTGAGCGTCATCGTTGCGCGGGACGAGGACGTGCCGAACGACTCGCCGGTAGGCGCGCCCGAGGGGGCGGAGTGGGTCGCTGCAGCGGCGCTTGCCGTGACGAGGGACGCGGCCAGCGTGGCGGCAGCAAGGATTCTGCGGATCATGTGGAGGCTCCTGCGGAAAGGGACTGTGGTCCTCGGCGGAACCCACGACGCTGGGTGTTGCGAGGTCGGGCCGCATCCGGAAAACCCCCGCGCTCGGGCGCGTCGCACCTCGTTGACCTTGGCTTTTTCCCTCACTTGGCGCGCCCCGCTACGCTTGCTCAACTCTTTCGACTGACTTTTTGGAGCAGCCCATGGCCGGCGGACTCGTCGCCCTCCTGGACGACATCGCCGCTTTGGCGAAGCTCGCCGCCGCCTCTGTCGACGATGTCGGTATGGCGGCCGGCCGGGCGACCGCCAAAGCCGCGGGGGTGGTTGTCGACGACACGGCCGTGACCCCGAGGTATGTCGAGGGCTTCACCCCCGATCGCGAGTTGCCGGTGATCAAGAAGATCGCCATCGGCTCGCTGCGCAACAAACTCCTCTTCATCACGCCGGCGGCCCTGCTGCTGAGCCAGTTCGCGCCGTGGGCTCTCACGCCCTTGCTGATGCTCGGTGGCACCTACCTGTGTTTCGAGGGTGCGGAGAAGATCCTCGAAAAGTTCGGTCTGGGTCACCATGAGGACGAGAAGCCGGTGGTCCTCGAGGGCGAGGAGCAGGAAAAGGCGATGACCGCGGGCGCGATCCGCACCGACTTCATCCTGAGCTCCGAGATCATGGTCATCTCGCTCAATGAGGTCGCCGACGAGCCCTTTGCCATGCGCGCCGCCATCCTCATCGTCGTCGCGATCGCCATGACCCTGCTCGTCTATGGCGTCGTCGCCTTCATCGTCAAGATGGACGACATCGGGCTGCACCTGGCCCGCGGTGGCAGCGGTGCCCGCCAGGCTCTCGGGCGCGGCATGGTCAGCGCGATGCCGAAGATTCTCGCGGGCCTCTCCACGATCGGCATCGTCGCCATGCTCTGGGTCGGGGGGCACATCGTCCTCAAGGGCACCGACGATTTGGGCTTCCACACCGTCTATGGCTGGGTCCATCACCTCGAGGAGGAGGCTCATCATCTCGGCGGCGCCCTGCTCGGGTGGCTGGCGAACACCACCGCTTCCGCCATTTTCGGTCTCATCCTCGG
Organism: Nostocoides veronense; assembly: GCF_039531185.1. NCBI lineage: Bacteria > Bacillati > Actinomycetota > Actinomycetes > Micrococcales > Intrasporangiaceae > Nostocoides > Nostocoides veronense. Next base: position 77,428 of record NZ_BAAAPO010000062.1, on the reverse strand, counting down.
CGCGCTCGTCGTCGCGGTCGTGACGGCCGTCAACCGGCTGCGCTCCCCCGCCGCCGCTCACCATTAAGGCAGCCTCCTTCCCGTCGATGACGCCGGGCCTATCCTTGTGTAAGCGCTTTCGCTGGCACGTCCTCCTCGGAAAGTGATCCACCCGTGACCGAATCCCAAGCCGTCATCTCTGCGCAGCCCGCCGCCTCCCGCGGCGACACCCCGTCATACCTCCACGAGCGAGGCCCCTCCTTCGCCCCGAAGCACCCGCTGGCGTCGGGCCCGGTCTCGACCCCCCCGCATACGGTCGACGGCTTCGTCAAGGAGTTCCTGCGCGAACTGAACTACGGCCAGGGCGTGCCGCTGTCGCGCTCCTCACTCAACGACCAGTACCTCGCGCTGGCCCGGACCGTTCGCGGCTACCTCACGGCGCGCTGGCTGCAGACGGCCACCCGTCGTCGGCAGAAGCCGCACAAGATGGTCGGCTATCTGTCCGCGGAGTATCTCCTCGGGCGCCAGCTCGACAACGCTCTCCTCGCAACCGACCTGACGGCGATCGCCGACGAAGCGTTGAAGCAATGCGGCATCGACCTCGACGCGCTGCGTCAGGCCGAGATCGAGCCGGGCCTCGGCAATGGTGGCCTCGGCCGTCTGGCCGCCTGTTTCATCGACTCGCTCGCCACGATGGACGCGCCGTGCGTCGGCTATGGCCTGCGCTACGAGTACGGCATCTTCAAGCAGACCTTCGTCGATGGCCGCCAGGTCGAGGTCCCGGACAACTGGCTCTCCATGGGTGGGCCGTGGGAGATCCCGCACCCCGAGATGGAAGTGCCGGTCCACTTCGGTGGGCACACGGAGCGGTATGTCGGGGAGGACGGCCGCGAACGCACCCGCTGGATCTCCGGCTGGGACGTGTTGGGCATCCGCTACAACTACATGGTCCCGGGCTATCAGAATGGCGTCGTCAACACGCTGCGCCTGTGGCGCGCCCGCGCGACCCGCGCCTTCGATCTGCACATCTTCAACGCCGGCGATTATGCCGAGGCGGTGCGCAGCCAGACCTTCGCCGAGAACATCTCCAAGGTGCTCTACCCCGAGGACTCCACTCCGCAGGGCAAGGAGTTGCGGCTGCAGCAGCAGTACTTCTTCGTCGCGTGCTCGATCTATGACTTCCTGAAGCACACGCAGCCGACCGACCTCGACGTGCGCGACCTGCCCGAGCGAATCATCTTCCAGCTCAACGACACTCACCCGGTGATCGGCATACCTGAGCTGATGCGTCTGCTCATGGACGACTACGACCTGCCCTTCGATGAGGCCTGGGCGATCACCCGCCAGTGTTTCGCCTACACCTGTCACACGCTGCTGCCCGAGGCGCTCGAGGTTTGGTCGGTCTCCCTCATGGAGCGGCTGCTGCCGCGGCATATGGAGATCATCTACATGATCAACGAGGTCTTCCTCGAAGAGGTGCGCGAGGCCTTCCCCGGCGATGAGCTGCGCGTTCGCCGGATGTCGATCATCGGCGACCACCCCGAGCGTTCGGTGCGGATGGCGCACTTGGCCACCGTCGCCTCGGTGAAGGTCAATGGCGTCGCCGAGCTGCACAGCCAGTTGCTGCGCGACAAGGTCCTCTCCGACTTCTCCGAAATGTGGCCGGAGAAGTTCACCAATGTCACCAATGGCGTCACCCCGCGCCGTTTCGTGCGCCAGTCCAACCCCAACCTCTCCAAACTGATCACCGACACCATCGGCGTCGGCTGGGTGGCCAACCTCGATCGCCTCCGCGAGCTGGAGGTGTATGCCGAGGACGAGGAGTTCCGCGCGAAGTTCCGCGAGGTCAAAGCGCTGAACAAGGAGCGCATCACGGCGGTGCTCAAGCGCCGCGACGGCATCGAGCTGCCCCAGGGTCACCTGCTCGATGTCATGGTCAAGCGCCTGCATGAGTACAAGCGGCAGACGCTGAAGCTGCTGCACATGGTGACGCTCTACGAAGGCATCATTTCCGGCGAGGTCGACGCGGCCACCGTGACGCCGCGCACCGTGGTCTTCGGCGCCAAGGCCGCCCCGGGATACCGCATGGCGAAGGAGACGATCTTCTTGATCAACTCCGTCGCCAAGGTCATCAACAACGACCCGCGGGTCGAGGGCAAGCTGTTCATCGCCTTCCCGGCCAACTACAACGTCACGCTCGCCGAGCGCCTCATCCCGGCCGCCGACCTCTCGGAGCAGATCTCGCTCGCCGGCAAGGAAGCCTCCGGCACCGGCAATATGAAGTTCGCCCTCAATGGCGCGCTGACGATCGGCACCGATGATGGGGCCAATGTCGAGATCCGCCAGCTCGTTGGGGACGACAACTTCTTCCTCTTCGGCATGGACGAGCCGGCCGTGGCCGAGTTGCAGGCCAAGGGCTACCAACCCACCGCCTACTACGAGTCGAACGAGCGCCTGCGGCGGGCCATCAACCTCATCGACTCCGGCCACTTCACCGACGGCAACCGCGAGGCCGTGAGCACCGTCATCGGCGACCTGCTCTACAACGACCGCTTCTTGGTGCTGGCCGACTACCAGTCCTATATCGACGCGCAGGCCAAGGTCGAGGCCGCCTATGCGGACCAGGAGGCCTGGAGCCGCTCGGCGATCCTCAACGTCGCCCGCACCGGCTTCTTCTCCTCCGACCGCTCGATGCGCGACTACATCGACCGCATCTGGCACATCAAAACCGGCTCCTGACCTCGGCCTTCGGAGCGGGTGCCACTTTCCCGCCCATTGCCACAAGATGGACATACGCAACGGATCATGTCCGTTGCGTATGTCCATCTTGTCTCCCACAACCACGGCGGGGCCGGGGGAAATGGCCGCGGGGACAGCAGACCGGTACTTCCGGCTGAGGCGCTGCATGAGGCCGTCCGGCCAGGCTTGGGACCATGAACGAACTGACCATGCCCTTGCCGGTCCGGTCGCGCGTGGGCACCTACGGCCCGATTGCCGTGGTGACGTGCTCTGCGGCGCCTAAGACCGACGAGCACCGGCGGGCCGCTCATGCCATCGCCGACCTGCTCGGCGGGCTGGTCGTCGAGGCGATGCCGGGCCGACGCCTAGCCCCCGAATTGCTCGGGGCCGGCCTGGTCATCCCGTGCGTGCCCGCCTCGCTGCTCGCCCCGATCGCCTCCCTGTGTGAGTGGCTGGAGTTGCCGTATGCCGGAGCCTCCCCCCGCGCCGCAACCCTCGCCTCCGACCCCGCCCTGGTGTCGGCCGTGCTCACCGAGGCCGGGCTGGCCGTGCCGGCGGGCGTCGCGGTCGATGCCATGGGCGCTCGCGTGCTGGACTTTCTGGGCCCTGTGTCGTTAAGCGCGATCGGCGTGGACGACCCTACGGTGGGCGGCATCGCCGCGACGCCCGGAGACTTGCGTGCAGGGCTGGCCAGCGCACTCGGGCGCGCCGAACGGGTGTGGGTGTCCGAACTCTGCGAGGGCACGGCCATCCGAATACCCTTGCTGCGCAACCGAAGCGGCGAACTCATCAGCAGTGCAATCCACGACCGGGCTCCCGGAACGCTCTTTGCCGTGGACCGTCCGGCGAACTCGGGCTCGCGCTTCCACCCCGCCGGCGTGACCCCCCGACAGGACGCGCTGGCCCGGGGGGCGGCAGCCACGGCATACCGCAGCCTGGGTCTAGGTGGGGTGGCGTGCGTCGACCTCGTCCTCGATGGCAAGACCGTCACCGTCGAGGGCATCGACATCGCACCACCCCTGGCTCGTGGCGGTTTGTTCGCCCAGCAGTTCGCCGCGTCCGGGTGGGCGATTGCCGACCTGCTGCACGAGAGCCTGGCGGGCGCGCTGCGCGTCGGCCACCCCGCATACTGAGAGAGATCATGAGCACCACCTCGACGCCGGTAGCCGCCGACGCCCTCCCCCCGGACTCCACCGACCTGGCCGCGATCGGCCGGCCGCCGGCATACTTCCTGCCCCTCCTCGCCGCGGGCGCCGTCCTGTTGAACTGGCTAGTCGTCGGTTTTTTGCTGACGCCGGACCACCTCCTGCTCGGAGCCGTGCTACCGGCGGTCGCGATCATGGGAATCGCGCGATTCCCCGGCGCCAGTCTTGCGCTCTTGGCACTCCTTGTGCCCGCGAGCTATGCGCTCGGCGTCGGCGCGGGCGTCGGCCTGCTGATCGCCATCTCGGTCGTGCTCTTCGGGGCGGCGGCCTATGGCTCGCGCGCCACCTTGTGGATCTCCGGCGTCGGCCTCGTGGCGGCGCCGATCGCACTCTTTGCCCTCGTGGTCCTGCGCACCTTCGGCCTCGAGAGCATCGACAGCTTCCTACGCAATTTCAGCCTTAGCCAACTCCCCGGCGCCTTGAGTCGTTTGTTGGGCGGACTGTCCATCGTCGGGCTCACCCTAGGCGCCCTCTTCATCCTCCTGCCCTGGCTGCTCGGCCTGGCGTGGCGCTCGGTGATCCGCTCACGTCAGGAAGCCGCCCTGGCGCAGGCCGAGCGGGACGAGGCCGAGCGAGAGACGGCATACGCCCGGGAGGTCGCGGACCTGCGCGCCGGGCAGACCCAGCTCGCCCGCGATGTCCACGATGTCGTCGGGCACAGCCTGGCCGTCATCCTCGCGCAGGCCCAATCCGCGCAATATCTGCGCGATGACGAACTGGACAAGATGCGCGAAACGATGGCCACTGTTGCCGACTCGGCTCGGCGCTCGCTCGGGGATGTGCGCGCCGTTCTCACCGGCACCCGGGACCAGGCGTCGGCTGCCAGCGCGGGCCTCGAGACGCTCATCAGTGGCGTGCGAGCGGCCGGCAATGAGGTCGTCGAACGTGTCGACGGCACGCCGCGGCCGCTCTCGCCGGAACTCGCCGAGGTCGCCTATCGGGTGCTGCAGGAGATGCTCACGAATGCCCTCAAGCACGGCCGGGAGGGTGGCCCGGTGTGGGTCCGGCAGATCTGGCCCGAGCAACCGGGCGGACGGTTGACGATCGAGGTGCACAATCTCATCGATGCCGACCGCGAGGCGCAGGGCGCGGGGATCGGGCTGGGGTCGATGCGCGATCGGCTGGCATCCGTCGGCGGATCGCTGCGGACCGGAGCCGAGGAAACCGCCGACGGGCCGATGTTCGGTGCGGTCGCGGTGCTGCCGCTGCGGGCGACGGAGGTGTCCGGCGGTATGCCGGTCGTCCCCCGCGTGGCAGGCTGATCCGATGCCCGATATTCGCGTCTTGTTGGTCGACGACCAAGAGCTTTTCCGCGCCGGCATCGCCCGCATCCTCGATGCCCAGGAGGGCATCACGGTGGTTGGCGAGGCGGGCGACGGTGCGGACGCCGTCGCGGCCGTGGATGCGCTGAGTCCCGATGTCGTCCTGATGGACGTTCGGATGCCGATCATGGATGGCGTCGAGGCGACGCGGCAGATCTTCGCGCCGGCGCGCCTGGCCGGCCGTGAAACACCGGTCCGCGTCGTCGTGCTCACCACCTTCAATCTCGACGACCGCGCCGCCACGGCGATCCGCTACGGCGCTAGCGGCTTTCTGCTCAAGGACGCCACCCCCGCGATGCTGCGCGAGGCGATCCACACGGTGTATGCCGGTAATGCCGTCCTCGCCCCGGCCGACCTGGCCGTGCTGCTCGACGGCCAGTTCCGCGCCCGCAAGGCACTGCCGCCCGGCTTCGACACCTTGACCGAGCGCGAGCGCGAAGTCCTCGACGCCGTTGCCCGAGGCCTGTCGAATGCCGAGATCGCCCAGGCCATGTTTGCCAGCGAATCGACCGTGAAGACCCACCTCGGCGCCGTCCTGCGCAAGCTCGGCCTGCGCGACCGCGTCCAGGTCGTCGTCTTCGCCCACGAGCACGGCCTGACGTCGTGACGGGGGCTCTGGGGGGTCTCCTAACTGGTGCTAGCACCACTTAGGTGACTGTCGACAGGTTGCAAACTGCATACAGTCACGCAGCGTGTGCTGGGTGTGGCGCTGAGCGCGAGGCGCCCTCGCTTCTGTGGATAACTTTCTGCACGATCAGCTGACTGCCGTGAGGCTGTGCCGATGGACCTCCACAGTGTCGCCATCAACGGCGTCGTCAGCGCTGCGGACGCGGCACGCCTCGGTATCGGACCTTATGAGTTGCGGCGCCTTTGTGCCCTCGGGTTACTTCGACGCATGATTCGCGGCTGGTATGCCGTGTGGCCACCTGGCCATCCGCTGCCGCCGTGGCAGGGAAAGACCCGCTGGGAGTCACAACACAACCACCACCGCCTCCTGACTGCGGCGCTCGTCCGCTCCTTCGATGGCCGGGCCGCAGCCAGTCACGGGTCGGCGTTGGTGTTACACGCAGGGCGACTGCACCTCGTCGACCTCGCGACTGCGCACCTGTGCCGACTCTCGTCGGAGAACACCCGCCATAGGAAGCACGCGGTGCTCCATCCGAGCATCAATCTTCCGGTTACGGAGGTCGCGGGTCTGGCCTGTGTCCCGCCTGCCGTCGCGGCCATCCAGGTCGGGTTGATCGAGCGGGCTGGAGCACCCGCCCAGCCAATAGCCTCGCTGGTGGCGGCGGACGGCTTCTTGCATGACCGCGTCATCAACCTCGCCGACTTGGCCGGCGCGATGGACGTTTTTCGAGGTCACCCGGGCATCCCGGCGGTGCGCTCAATCCTGGCGCATGCCGATGGCCTCCATGAATCGGTCGGCGAAACCTTGTTGGCGGCCTGCCTTCGGGGCCTGGGCTACCACTTCGCTGCCCAAGCTCGCCATGGCGATTATCGCGTGGATTTCGAACTGGTCGGCGAACCCGTAATCATCGAGTTCGATGGTCTCGGGAAGTATGGGGCGGACCTCGCCGACCCAACTCCCGATGACCTACGCCGAGCTCTGGGACGGGAGAAGGGGCGCGAGGATGCGTTGCGTCAGACGGGATATGTCGTCGTCCGCATCACCTGGCGCGATCTGCATACCCCGAAGGTCGTCTTCGAAAAGGTTGAGCAGGCCCGAGCCCAGGCCCGCCGAGCGCATGCCAGCACACATTAGGTGACTGTCAGCAGTCCGCAACCTGTTGCCAGTCACCTAACTGGTGCTAGCACTACTTAGGAGGTCCGGCCAGGGTGGGCAGGCGCTTGCGGGTGCCCTTGAGGTTCGCGGCGGGCCACCACAGCACGGGCCGGTTCGCCGGCTGGAAGTGCGCGACCTCGACGCCGACGACATTCGGCCCGAAGGTCTCGTCGGCGACGCGGACCAGGCGCGAGCCGCGGTCGACATCGACATAGGGCTCCGGTCGGGCGAGGCTGGAGATCTCGAAGCGCTGCATCTCCGAGAAGCGCCCCGTGTGCTGCTCGTTGAAGACCTGCAAAAGCTCGGTCTCGTGCGGTCCGCTCGCGTTGACGACAAGCACCTGGGCATGCACCGCAACATCGCGGATGGCGTCGAAGGAGTCGGCGTCCGCGACATACGGGATGCTCGGCTGGTCGATCGCCAGGAGCTGCTCGATTGTGCGCTCGCCGAGGGTGGTTTCGTAAGGCAGCGTCGAGCCCATCAGGTCGCGAATGTCGGCGCCCTTGACCGCGAGCGCGCGCAGGCCGGTCGCGTGCAGGCGCAAGATGTCTTGATAGACGTTCTGGTGCAGGCCGTGAACCTTGATGAGTTCGCCGAGGAGGCGATTGCCGAGCCGCTCACGGACAAGTCCCAGCGAGTTGGTCTCCTGCAGCGACTCGCGGGAGGCGGTCAGCGGCAATTCGCCGGCGTCGATGACGGCGCGGCAGAAGAAGGCCCACTCGGGGATCAGCTGGTCGACGCTGTCGGCGACGAGCATGCCATTGGAGTAGATCCGGTCGCCGGTGCGGTGGCCGGGGGCGGCGGTGTATGGCAGCACGAACCCGAGTCCGCGCACGTTGAGCAGGGACGAGTCCAGCGGGACGATCCCCATCGCCTCGAAGCCAAGCCGCTCGCGGCACCACGCCAACTGCTCCTCGATGGAGCGATCCCAGGGCGGGGTGTTCATCGACATCAGATCGCCCTTGACGCGCACGGCGACATCGAGCAGCTCCGCGAAGTCGCCGGCGAGCTTGCGCAGCGTCTCCTCGTTGCACCATTCGAGGTCGCCGTGACGCGGCATGATCTTGACCTCGGTGCCCGGGCCGTCGAGGGCGTAATCGGAGTCGCTGACGGTGAAGGTGCCATCGGCGTGGCCAACCCACAGCGTCGTCGGCGCGTCCTTGGTCTTGGCCGACTTCGAGCGAACCTCGAGGGTGTCGGCGACCAGGAAGCAGGAGAGCAGGCCGATGCCGAACTGGCCGAGGAAGCCTCGTCGAGCGACCGCGAAGTCGTCACGCTTCGAGGAGCCACCAATGGTGGCCAGGAAGGTCCGCATCTCGTCCGGGCCGAGGCCGATGCCGTTGTCGCGCACGATCATCGGTTCGTTGCGTTCCGAGGGGGTGACGTCGATGCGCGGGGAGAAGCCGGCGTCGACGCGCCCGGCGTGCCTCGATAGCGTCATGGCCGTTCTGCAGCAGCTCGCGCAGATAGACGCGTTCGCTGCTGTACAGATGGTGACTGAGGATGTCGACGATGCCGCGAGGGTCGACACGGAACTGCTCGCGCACAGGAACTCCAGGAAGCGGGAAGTGGCCGAGAGGAGTCGGCCCGGCACGCCCCGTCCCGATAGCGGCGGCTAACCGCTGGTAACCTTCGCGCTCGTGGTGTAGTGGCGACGCGTCGACGACGAAACCGAAGGCGGGGGTGGACCTGACGGGGTCGTTCCCCCGGTCGTTCGGGAGGAGTCGGAGGCCGAAAGGCGCATCGGCTCAGCGGCAATTTCTCCGGGGATTCCTACTGGGGCGGCAGCCCGGCGAGCACCTCGGACACCGCCGCGAAATCCACCGATTCCGCGCCAGAGCCCGAGTCGGAGACCGCGGGCGACGACCCAGGTCACGAGACCTCCGGTCACGAAGCCTCCGACGGTGCAGCCGATGCCGAGGTGAGCGCACCGGATGCTGACGCCGCACCCCACGAGCCGGACGCTGCTCAGATGGCGACCGCGCCCGACGCCCCGCCCCTCGATCAACCCACCGATAGCGTGGAGTCGGACAATACGAATCTGCCGATTCCCGAATCAACCCCAGAAAGGCACGACGCTCCCATGGCCGACTACCAGTCCTCCCTCAATGAGGCAATGCAGATCGACGGCGCGCTCGGCGTGGCCCTCGTGGACTCCCAGAGCGGCATGGCCCTGGCCACCGCGGGCAACCCCGACGGCCTCGATCTCAATGTCGCCGCCGCCGGCAACTCCAATGTCGTGCAGGCCAAGATGCGCACGATGCGCGACCTGGGCCTGAACCAGAAGCTCGAGGACATTCTCATCACCCTCGAGACGCAGTACCACATCATCCGGACCTTCAACCGCGAGGACGGCATCTTCCTGTACCTCGTGCTCGACAAGGCCCGCGCCAACCTCGCGATGGCCCGCTTCAAGCTCGCTGGCATCGAGAAGCAGCTCGTCATTTGAGTCACCCGACCGGGCCGTCTCGGCTTCGGACAACACACCCCCGCAGCCCCCCGGCTGCGGGGGTGTTGTCATGCCACCTCGAACCGCTCCGCGGGACGCAGGGAGCGCACCAGATCGGGGGTGGCGAGGAAGGCACCCGTGAGGCGGTCACCGAAGGTGGTCTCGGCATACTCCAGCCATGCGAGGTCGCTGGGGGTGAGGTATGGCTGACCGGCCCGGCCGCGCGCGAAGATCACCCAGCCGCCCGCAGCCCACGCGTCGTCGGCGATCTCGACCAGCCCCGGTGGGGCTGGCTCCCCGAGCACAGCGTCCGGGACGCCGGGCAGCACGATGAGTTCCCCGGGACGCCGGTCCGCGTCCAGGACGGCGAACATCACGACGCCCAGCGCCCGTTCATGCGGGCTCAGGGCGAGGTCGACCAGTTGCGCGCAGGCGGCACCGGTCACCGGCCTCTCACGGCCTAGGTCGGGCGTCGATGGGTAGCCGGTGGAATCACGGAAATCAAGGAAATCGTCCATGCACCAAGGCTTCTCGCGATCGCCGAATCCGTCTAGGCGACTATCCACAGGCCCCCGAGAGGGGACAGGCGGCGGGTGCGTCAGGCGCGAGAGATGGCCATGACAACGGCCTTGGGCTCGGTGAAGAACTCGCGACTGAAGTTGCCGCCCTCGCGGCCGACGCCGGAGTCACCGACGCCGCCAAATGGCGTGCGCAGGTCGCGGATGAAGAAGCAGTTGACCCATACCGTGCCGGCCCGCAGCCGCGACGCCACGCGGTGCGCGCGCGAGAGGTTCTCGGTGAAGAGCATGGATCGTCAGGGCCTCGGCGGCGGCGACGAAGCGCGCCATGAACTCGTCATAGATCGAGGTGTGGATGAACAGTCGAGATCCGGCCAGGCAGATCTGTCCGGCGTTGCGGAAGATTGCCTCCACGGCCCAGTAGACCGCATTGTCGAGGTCAGCATCGCCGAAGACGATATTGGCGCCCTTGCCGCCGAGCTCGAGCGATACCGGCGCCAAATGCGCTGAGGCAGAGGCCATTACGTGCTTGCCCGTGGTCGAAGAGCCGGTGAAGGTGACCCGGTCGACCCGGTCGTCACCAGTCAGTGCCGCACCGGCCGGCATCCCGTGCCCGTTGAGGACATTGAGGACACCGGGCGGCATACCCGCCTCCACCGCGAGCCGGCCGAGCAGAGTCACCGACGCAGGAGTGTCCTCCGACGGCTTGATGATGCAGGTATTGCCCCACGCGATGGCCGGGGCGATCTTCCACGAGGCCATCATCAGCGGGAAGTTCCAGGGCGAGATGGCCGCGACGACGCCGGCGGGCCCGAACTCGCTATAGGTGTGGTGCCCGCTGTCCATCGGGTAGACCTCGCCGGCATACCCGGCGTCGGCGGGGTGCGACCCGATGGCTATCTCTTCGAGCGCGCTCCGATGCTCTTCTATTGGGAACTGACGCTGGCCTGCGGTCTGGCATGCCGGCCCTGCCGGGCCACCGCGATGTCGGTCGGCGCACCCGGCGAGTTGACGACGGCGGAGTCCTTCCAACTCCTGGACGACATCACCGGATTCGGCAACCCGATGCCACATGTCGTCTTCACCGGCGGGGATCCCTTGCGGCGCAACGATCTTGAAGCTCTCGTCCGAGGCGCCACCGAGCGCGGCATCGGCAGTTCCCTCGCGCCGGCCGTGACCGAAGACTTCACGCCGGAGCGCCTCGCCGGGCTGCGCGATGCCGGCATACAGACCATCTCGCTCTCCCTCGACGGCTCGACGGCTTCCCTGCACGATGGTCTGCGCGGTGTCAGCGGGACCTTCGAGATGACCATGGACGCCTTTGAGATCGCCGCGGATCCCCGGCATGGCAGTCGACCTTGCAGATCGCGCAGCCGCCGCGTCGGCACCCGATGGTGTAGGCGTACCCCGCCTTGTACAGGCCGCTGAGGACGGTCTCTTCCGGGGCGAGGTAGATCACCTCCCCGGTCGGCTGGATCGTGACGGTCGGCACGGTGCTCCTTCGCACTGCATACGGTCCAGCACCGCCTGCCGGCGGGTGGATCGCACCAGATTGGACCGGGCAGGCGCCCGCTCCATGGCGTGTTCCTTATGCCGGAACCCCCGGGGGTGTCCGTGGGCCGTCCCGATTCGTCGTCAGGCTCGCAGGACGGGTATGCCGTGTGGCTGCTTGAATGTGCGCGTGCAGATCAACCCGGCCGTGGACGCGTGGTTCGCCGACTACAGCAACCCGCAGAAGCCGCTTGCGCAGGCGGTCCGCGAGGTGGTGCTCGCCGCCGACCCGCGAGTCACCGAGGCGATCAAGTGGCAGGCGCCGACCTTTGTGTATGCGGGCAATATCGCCTCCTTCTATCCGAAGGCCAAGGCGCATGTGGCCCTGATGTTCCATAAGGGCGCCTCGCTGCCCGACCCCACGGGGCTCCTGGAGGGCACGGGCGAGGTCTCGCGGGTCGCGAAATTTCTCGACCACGACGATCTGGAGGCCAAGCGCGAGGCGCTGACGGACCTCATACGCGCCTGGGTGTCGGCCCGCGCCTGATTGGCCCCTCGAACGTACTTGACCCGGCCAACTCATACCTGGCCGGGTCACTCCTTTTCTACCGGCCGGAGGTGGACCGATCGGGGACCGACACGATTGCCGGGCGTAAACATCCGGTGACCATCTGGGGGTGATGGCAGGATGCCTGGCATGAGCAAGGAGAAGCGGGCCCTGCCGGACGAAGAGACCAAGCGCAAGTTCCGGGAGGCGCTGGAGCGCAAGCAAAAGGGCGGCGGGATGGACGTCTCCGATCACGCCGAGCACGGCAAGGTCGAGTCGGCGCACGGCCCTGAGAGCCACCAGAAGATGTTCCGCCGCAAGTCCGGCGGCTGATTCGCTGTTCGCGCCGGACGATTGACGGCTTTTCGTGCGCGGCCTGGCAGGATGCGCGCCATGACGCCGCGCGTGATCCACACGGCCCAAGCCCTCGTCGACGAGGTCGTCGAGGTGCCGGCCCTGCCGATGCGGGGCGGCAATGTCATGGCCGGGGCGCATTCGCTGTATGCCGGCGGCGCCGTGAACATCCTCATCGCCGCTGCTCGCTCGGGCGCCTCGTGCGTGCACGCCGGCGCGCACGGCACCGGACCCAATGGCGATCTCGTGCGCGCCGCGTTGGCGGCGGAGGGCATCACCTGGTCATCCCCGCCGATTCCGGATCAGGACACCGGGATCTGCTTCGTCATGATCGAGCCGACCGCGGAGCGGACCTTCGTCACGACGCAGAGCGCCGAGCGGCGGATCAGCGTCGAATCGTTGGCGCTGAGTTCGCCGCAGGCCGGGGATCTGGTGTGCATCAGCGGTTTCTCGCTCGTGGGGCGCACGCGTGATCCGTTGCTCGCGTGGCTGGAGACCGTGGACCCGTCGGTGGTGGTGGTCCTCGACCCGGGCGCGGCCTTTGCCGACTTGGACGCCGACCTGCGCTCGCGGGTGCTGGCACGCACCCATGTGTGGAGCGGCAATGCCGAGGAGTCGCACGACCTCAGCGGCTGCGCGACCAATGACGAGGCGGCCGCGGCCATCGCGGCGCTGCTGCCGACCGGTGGCGTCGCCATCGTCCGCGATGGGGACAAGGGCTGCGTCGTCGCGGACGGTGGCGTGGTGACGCGGGTGCCCGGCTATCCCCAGAAGCCCATCGACACCAATGGGGCCGGCGACACGCATACCGGCGTCTTGTGCGCCAGCCGCGCCGCCGGGCTGGGCTGGGTCGAGGCGGCGCGGCGCGGCAATGTGGCCGGCGCGATCAAGGTGACCCGGCGCGGGCCGGCGACAGCGCCCACTGCGGCGGAGATCGACGCCTTTCTCGCCGATCACGAGCTCGCTACCTCCCGGTAACCTCTGCGGTGTGAGCACCACCGCCGGCCCCGAGATCGATGTCGACATCCTGATCATCGGCGCCGGTCTGTCGGGGATCGGCGCCGCCTGTCATCTGGTGCGCGAGGCGCCCGGGCTGACCTACGCGATCGTCGAGATGCGCGAGCGGATGGGCGGGACCTGGGATCTCTTCCGCTATCCCGGGGTGCGTTCGGACTCGGACATGTACACCCTCGGCTATGCCTTCCGCCCGTGGCGCGGTGAGCACGCACTCGCCCAGGGCGGGGAGATCCTCGACTACATCCGCGCGACCGCGCAGGAGTATGACGTCGAGCAGCACATTCACTACGGGCACAAGGCGATTCGCGCCGACTTCGACACCGCGACCTCGCGGTGGAATGGGGTGTGCGAAGTGGAGGGGCGGCCGGTGCGCACGCGAGCGCGCTTCCTCTATGCCTGCACGGGCTACTACGACTATGCCGCCGGCTATACCCCGGACCTGCCGGGCGTCGAGGAGTTCGGCGGCCGCGTGGTGCATCCGCAGGCCTGGCCGGCGGATCTGGAGTATGCGGACCAGCGGGTCGTCGTCATCGGCAGCGGTGCCACGGCGGTCACCCTGGTCCCGGCCATGGCCGAGCGCGCGGGTCACGTGACGATGCTCCAGCGCTCCCCCAGCTATGTGCTCAATATGCCGACCGAGGACCCCGTCGCGAAGGCGGCGGGGGCGCTCCTGCCGGACCGGTCCGCATACACCGTGACCCGCTGGGCGCACCTGCTGCAGGCCTGGGGGTTCTATCGCGCCTCGCGGATCTCGCCGCGGCTGGTGCGCAAGCTCCTGCGGGTTGACGTGAAAGCTCATCTGCCGCAAGACTATCCGATCGATGTGCACTTCACGCCCCGCTACAACCCGTGGGATCATCGGCTCTGCCTGGTGCCGGATGCCGATCTGCACCAGGCCATCGGGCGTGGCGACGCGGAGGTAGTGACCGACACCATCGACCGCTTCACGGCAACGGGCATCCGACTGAGCAGTGGCCGAGAGCTGCCGGCCGATCTCGTCGTCACGGCGACCGGGCTGCAGATCCTGCCGGGCGGCGGGGCGCAGCTGTCGGTGGATGGCGAGCCGATCGACTTACGCGAGACGGTGTCGTACAAGGGCATCATGCTCAGCGGAGTGCCGAATTTGGCTCTGGCACTGGGGTATACGAATATTTCCTGGACGCTCAAGGTCGATCTGACGTCGCGCTATGTGTGCCGGTTGTTGAGCTATATGGACCGGCATGGGTTCACGCAGGTGTGGCCGCAGCGGCCGAGCTCCGGCGACACCGAACGCCCGGTCATCGACTTCGCGGCGGGCTATGTGCAGCGCGCGGCGGCGATCTTGCCGCGGCAGGGAACGACCGGACCGTGGAGTGTTCCGCAGAACTATCTCGTGGACCGGTGGCGGCTGCGGCGCCGCGGACGCCTGACCGATGGCGTGGTCTTCAGCCGCTGAGGGCCGCAATCGTGGCGCGGGAACTTAGAGTTGGCGCCGTGACGAGCAAGCAGGACAAGGACAGCGCGCCCGCGACCGACGAATTCGGCGGCCTGATCGGGGTCGGGTCGGCCCGCACGATCCGGGCCCCATGGCATCCGTCATCACTGGGCAAGATCCGGGCGGCCGTGATGGCCGATCTTGAAGCCCGCCAGGTCGAGGACGAGACGCTCGACGAGGTAGCGGTCGTCGTCTCCGAGCTGGTGACCAATGCCTTCAAACACGCACAACCCTTGCACGACAACACGGTTCGCATTCACTGGACCGAGCGCGCAGGCGTCGTGGAGGTCGAAGTGACCGATGGCGGCGGGGAGACGTCGCCGAAGCCGCGCCCCGAGGCCGTCTTTGCCGTCTCCGGCCGTGGGCTGCGGATCGTTCGCTCTTTCGCCCACGAGTGGGGCGTCAGTGAGAAGAAGGGCGCGATCACCGTGTGGGCCGCTTTGGGTGGTCCGTCGCGCCGTCGGGCATGATCGCCTGTCATGGGTAAAGCCTCACGCGCCAAGAAGTCGGATGCGCCCCGCGCGCCGCGTCCTGCGGCCTATGCCGCCCGCCCCTTCCGCGGCTTGCCGGGCGAGAGCGACTGGGTCGCCTTGTCCGAAATCCTGCCGGCCGCCACGGCGACGGTGCGCTTGCGCGAGGGTGTCGGGAGCGGCGACGCGCCGCGAGAGGTGACGGTCTGCACCGTCTTGCCGATGGCCTGGCCGGCGCTGCGGCGCTCCGATGGCGCCGTTCTCGTCGCCACCCAAGGCGGCGGTCAGAGTGGCGATAAGTCACGCGATCTCGGCAGCGCGATCCTCGCGGCCCTAGATGCCGAGCCCGGCACACCGCTGACGCGAGTGCCGATGGCCACGGATGCGACGCCTGCTCTGCAGGACCTGCTCGTCGACGAGGCGCCGGAGGTGTCGGTGCGAGAGGGTTTCGACTTCTGGGCCGAGGGCCAGGAACTCGACGGGGATGCCCAGGAATCGCTGAGCCGCGCCAATGACTCGGTCCTGCCGACGGAGCGGGTCGCGGGCTCGGATTCGGCCTACTGGTGCCTGATCGGCAACCGACCACACCTGCGCGTTGTCCTGGCAGAGGACGAGGACGACGCGACCAATGCCTTGGCCCGGCTGTGGGCGGCCGGGACCGCTTCCTTGGGTGAGGACTCGCGGCTGCTCGGCGCCTTCCGCGCGGGCGGTCTGCTGATTCCGGTGTGGGAGTTGGCCGCTGGGACTGTTGCTGCTGACCTGCCGGACTCGCTGGCGGCGTGGCGTTCGCGGTATGCCGCGGCGCTCACCGATGCGCCGCTGACCGCCGAGGAGCGGCGCGCGAAGGCCGGCCTGCTCAACCGGCAGATCACCCTGCGCTGAGCGCCATGCCGACCCCCACCCGCGTCGCGGCGATCATCCCGGCGAAGTCCGAGGCCGAGCGGATCGCCGCGACCGTCGCGGCGGTCCGGGGCTTGCAGGCTGTCGATGTGGTGGTGGTCGTCGACGACGGGAGCACCGACGACACGGCGGCGGTGGCCGAGGCCGCGGGGGCAGTGGTGGTGCGGCATACGACCAACCACGGGAAGGCCGCCGCGATGATGAGCGGGGCGAAATTTGTTGCGGCGCAAGATGCCTCGGACGCGCCGCGGGCGCTGTTGTTCGTGGACGCCGACCTCGGCGCGAGTGCGACCAATCTCGATCCGCTCGTGGCACCGGTGCTCGCCGGTGAGGCCGATATGACGATCGCCAATATCCCGCGCGCCAACTCTTCGCGTGGTGGCGGGCGCGTGGTGCGGCTCGCGCAGCGGACGATTCGGGCGCGCACCGGACGCGAGATCGCGCAGCCGCTCAACGGGATGCGGTGCCTGACGCGCGACGCCTTCCGCCGCGCGCTGCCCTTGGCGCCGGGGTGGGGTGTCGAGGTGGGGTTGACGCTAGATGTCTTGGGTGCCGGGTTGCGGGTTGTCGAGGTGCCGGTCGACTTCACGCATCGCGCGACCGGCACGGACTGGCGCGGAATTGTGCACCGCGGCAAGCAATTTCGCGATGTCGCGCGCGTGGTCGCGCGGCGGCCCTGAGCTCAGCCGGCCGATCGGACCCGTGATGGCGTCGGGGGTGACGGGGGCAGGCGCGGGCGCTGGCGGCGCACGCTCGCGTGCGCGTGCGCGAGCGCTGATCGCGCTGTCCCTCTTGCTGCTCCTGCTCGCGGGCTGGCTCGGGGAGTCGGCCGCGAAGCCCCCTCTCGGGCCCCGCGGCTGGGCGCCGGGCCAACTGCCCTGGGCTCTCGGATCGGGCGCGGTCACGGCGACGCTCGCGACGGCATACATCCTGGGCGCGGGGGGCCTGTGGCTCGGCCTGCGCTCGGCGCGGCCATGGCCGGTCTGGGCGATCGGGGCGCTGGCCCTGGGGGCGCTGCTCGTGATGCCCTTCGGGTCGGCGGACCACACGAACTACGCGGCCTACGGGCGGATCGCCTTCCAGGGTGGCGATCCGTATGTCGAGTCGCCGATCGCGTGGGCGGGCGGGGCCGATCCGGTGACCAGCGGGGTGCAGCCGCCCTGGCAGAGCACACCGAGCATTTACGGTCCGCTGTCGACGCTGGCGCAGCTGGTGTCCGCGGCGATCGGCGGCGACAACCTGCGGCAGGTCGTGTGGGTGTGGCAGGTGCTGATCGTGCTCGCGTGGCTGGGAACGCGCGTGCTGCTGCGCCGGTTGTTCCCGGATGCGCACGGGCGGGTCGATCTGTTGTGGACCATGAACCCCTTCGTCATCGGCACCGGGGTGCTGGGCGCGCATGTCGACACGCTCGCGACGCCGTTGATGGTGGCGGCGCTGCTGTTGGCCCGGGGTGCGCTCTGGCCCCGCGCGCTGGCGGCGGGGGTGGCCTGCGGACTCGCGTCGTCCGTGAAGGTGACCGCCGGTGTCGTGTTGGTGGCGATCGCGGTGGGCTGGCTTGTGGAGGCTCGCGCTGCGGCTGGCGCCGTCGCGGCTCGGGGGCGCGGGGGCGGTCTGGTCACCCGGCTCGCCGCGCTCGTCGCGGGGGCGGCGCTCGTGGCCGTGCCGCTGCAGGTGTGGGCGGGCGGGCGGTCATACGACCAGCTCGGCCGCTCGCGGCGCTCGATCTCGCTGGCGACGCCATGGCGCAAGGTCTACGAATGGTTCGGGGGGCACCTGGACGACGGGACCTGGCGCAGCCTGATCTTCGCGGCGGCGGCGCTGACATGCATGCTATTGGCGTGGGCGGCGTGGCGGCTGCTGCGGACGGCGGTGCCGGCCGCGGGTGCCGCGGTGGTGCTCGCGCTGGCGTTGTCGATCGCGTATGCCGTCGGCGCGCCCTATGTGCTGCCGTGGTACGACCAGTTGGTCTGGGCGCTGCTGCCGGGCGTGGCGGCCGGGGCGGCGGTGGGGGCGGTGGGGGCGGTGGAGCGGGTATGGATCGTGCGGGGCCTGATGCTGGCGCTGGCCTATGTGCCCGGTCGCGTGGTGGGGATGAGCGCGGGCGTGGAGTCGCTGACCCTCGGCTGGCGTCGCGATGTGGCCCCGCTGGCGGCGATCGTGGCGGGTGTCGTCCTGCTCCTGGCCGGCCGACGGGGTCGAGATCGGGAAACACGCCGAGCGTGAGCGCTGTCCGTCGGCGTGTTTCCCGAAGTCGACCGGGCGGCGCTCAGCGGGATGGTGGATTTGGCGGCTTGGCGCGTGGTCAGGCGTCGAGCAAAAGGTCGGTGAGGTCGGCCGCCGCGTGGCGTCGGGCGCCGGAGAGTGGCGCCTCCTCAACCTGGGCGTGCCGAACGTCGATGGGCAGGGCACACATGGCCTTGACGCGGGCAGCGATGGCTTCGCGCAGCCAGTCGTTGGCAGCGAGCGGGCCCCCGAGAATCAGCGCCTGCGGGTCGAGGAAGGTCACGACGCCCGCGCAGGCGAGCGCGATCGCTTCCACAAAGCGATCACGCGCCGGGTCGGTGGAGTCGGGGCGCAGGATGCGCTCGGCCAGGTCGAGATCGAGGCGCCACTGACCGGGCACCGCGAGCCCGAGGTCGCTCAGTCGGCGAACCAGGGTGGCATTGCCCGTCCAGGGGAGTTGGGCGATCTCGCCGGCCGTGCCGCGGGCGCCTTGGACCACGCGCCCGTCGATGACGATAGCCGCCCCGATGCCTCGGCCGAGGTGAATGTGGATGACATCGGACAGGTCGCGGGCGACGCCGAGGTCGAGTTCGGCGAGCGCGGACCAGTTGACGTCGTTATCAATCGCGAGCCGCCCACCGTGGGCAAGGCGAGGTCTGAGCACGCCGGGCAGGTCGGCATCGCCGATCAGGAAGGGCGAGCCCGGCAGGTCCACGACCCGGCCGGTGTGCGGATCCACCGGGTCGGCAACGCTCACCGCGATGCTTCGGAGGGGAGCCTGCGCGATGTCACCCGCGGCTCGGAATGCCTCGTTGATCGCGGCATCGAGAGCCCCTCGCAGGTCTGCTTCGCGCACCGGCTCGTCGACGGCGAGGGTATGCCGCCCGCGCACCTGACCGCGCACGTCCAGCACTTCCGCGGTGACCTCGCCCGCGCCGGCGTGGATCGCCAGCGCGGCCCCAGCGGTCTCATCGACCTCGACGAGCGTGCCCGCCCGCCCACGACCGCCCTGCGTGAGGGCGCCCTCGTGGAGCACGCCGCGCTCGCTGAGACGCCGGACCGATTCGGAGACGGTGGGCTTCGACAACCCGGTCGCTTTGGCTAGCGCTGCGCGAGTGGCAGGAGCCCTGACCAATTCGGCGAGGACGTATCCATCCGTCAGACGGCGAAGCAAGTCGAGGGTCGGCAGGGCCTCGTCCGGTCGACCCGAACCCTGGTGACTGGCGGGTGCCTCACCGCCGGTTCCGGGGGCGGACGAGGCGCCACGTCCCCGGCCTGGCCGGGCGCGGAGGGGGGTCACAGGAGGACTCGGGCTGACGGCATTCGTGCAGCATAAGCCTTTGTAAGGTCTCTTGACATATGCACTCTCAGTCTGCCATTCTCTCCATTAGTCAGCAGTCCTAACCAAACCTTTGAGAGCATGGAGCACGCCGATGACCGCCGTCGCCGACACAGCCCAGACAACCCCCGCCGGGGGCACCATCTCCCGCATCACCGGCCTGCCGCACTGGGAGAGCACCCCCGGTGACCTGGCCGCGGCCACCCGCGAGATCAAGGCCGCGATCCGGGCCAAGATCGAGCGCGAGTCCGGCAAGAGCGTTGCCGAGGTCTTCGCGCAGCTCGAGGAGCACATCCGCGCTGAGGTTGAGGAGATCACGGCGGCCAAGGAGCGCGGCGAGCAGGTCTGGCCGGTGCTGGACTATGCCGACATCGAGGCCGGTCGCATCACGCCCGAGCAGCGCGCCCAGATCAAGCGCCGCGGCTGCGCGGTCATCCGCGGCCACTTCGATCGCGACCAGGCGGTCGCCTGGGATGGCGAGCTCGTCGACTATGTCGAGTCCAACCACTTCTTCGAGAACTACCGCGGGCCGGGCGACGACTTCTTCTCGACCGTGGGGTCCAAGCCGGAGATCTACCCGGTCTACTGGTCACCGACCCAGATGGCGGCGCGGCAGCACCCGCGGATGGCGACCGTGCAGGCGTTTCTTAACTCGATGTGGGCCAGTGAGTCCGAGGGTCGGCAGTGGTTCGACCCCAATGTCGACTCCCTCTATCCCGACCGGATCCGTCGCCGTCCGCCGCGCACCAACTCCGCGGGCCTGGCCGAGCACCTCGACCCGGGCACCCTCGATCTGTGGATGACCGAGGGCTACCAGCAGCACTTCCGCCACCTGTTCAGCGGCGATGTGACGGCATACGACCCGTGGGACCCGGCCTATCGCACCGAGGCCAGCCAGTATCCCGGCACCACGATGTGCTCGGCCTTCCGCACCTTCCAGGGCTGGACTGCTTTGTCGGACATGGCTTTTGACCAGGGCGTCCTGCACACCGTGCCGATCCCGACCGCGATGGCCTATCTCATGCTGCGCCCGCTGCTCGATGATGTCGCCGATGACGACATGTGCGGCGTCACCACCGGCAAGACCTTCCCGGCCAATGCCGCGTGGCACCCACTGCTCATGGAGGCCGTCACGGGCATCCCGTCGGTCGAGCCCGGCGACTCGGTGTGGTGGCACTGCGACATGATCCACTCGGTCGCGCCGGTCACTGACCAGCAGGGCTGGGGCAACGTCATGTACATCCCCGCCGCCCCGTGGTGCCCGAAGAACGAGGCGTATGCCGAGCACGTCCGCGCCGCGTTCGAGGCCGGCACCTCGCCCTCCGACTTCCCCGTCGAAGACTACGAAGCCGACTGGCCGAACCGCTTCCAGCCCGCCGACCTCAACGCCATCGGCCGCCGCGGCCTCGGCCTCCCGCCGGCCTGACCTGCGGGTGTAGCGGCTATACCACGGGGCGGAAGCCGGCGTTTTGGGCGGCCGTCTCGTCGAGGAACCACAGGTGCGGCTCGGCGTCGGCGGGCGCGATACGCCTGCCGTAATTGCCAACGTACGCCGCGCGGAGGACTGGCCGCAGAGCACTGCCCGCCCACTTGCGCCGACCGCGGCTTTCTACCCCAAGGGGTGGGTTCGGGCATATGCCGGACCGGGCCGACCCGGCTGGTTAGGGTCGGAGTATGCCGCTCGCCCCGCTGACCCTGCCCGCGACCGATGCCGCCTGGCTGGCCTTCCTGGATCAGCGGCTGACCGCTGCTCTGACGCGGGCCCAAGACGTCGTGACAGACCTGAAGGACGGAGCAAGCAGGTCGGCATTAGACGCCCTCCAGGCCTGGAACTCCGGCGATATCGGTCTCGGCGAGGCTGGCGGGATGGCCAGCCTCTTCGCCGAGGTTCATCCGGACCCGGACGTTCGCGAGCGGTGTGAGCGGGCCAGCCAAGAGGTCTCGAAGTTCCTCACCGCGAGGGCCTTGGACCGGCCGCTGTATGACGTGCTCTCCGCCCTCGATCCGGCGGGCCTGGACGGCGATGCCCGGCGCCTACTCGAGCGGACGCTGCGGGACTTCCGCCGCTCCGGCGTGGACCAGGATGAGGCCACGCGCGAGCGCATCACCGCCATCCAGGAGCGGCTGACCGTGCTCGGTCAGGAGTTCGGTCGGCATATTCGCGATGACGTCCGCACGATCCGAGTCACGGCCGACCGGCTTGACGGGCTGCCCGCGGACTACATCGCGGCGCACCCGGCCGATGCGGACGGGCTTGTCACGATCACCACCGACTACCCCGACCTGATCCCGTTCACGACCTTCGCGACGGATGCGGCGGCGCGGCGCGAACTGCATACGGCCTTCCTCAACCGCGGCTGGCCGGCGAATGACGCGATCCTGCACGAGATTCTCGACCTGCGCCACGAGTTCGCCGGGCTACTGGGGTATGCCGACTGGCCGGACTTCGACGCCGAGGTCAAGATGATCGGCCGTGGCGCCGCGATCGGGGAGTTCATCGATCGGATCGCCGCGCTCGCCGAGGCCCCGGGAAAGCGCGACATCGGCATACTCCTTGCCCGCGCACAGCAGGATGATCCGACGAAAACCGCACTGACAGCAGCAGATTCGGGCTTCTATGCCGAGCGGGTGCGCCGCGAGCAGTATGACGTGGACGCCCAAGAGGTGCGTCGCTACTTCGCCTTCCCCAAGGTTCGCGCCGGCTTGCTCGATGTCACCGCATGGCTCTTCGGGATCACCTATGTCGAGCAGCCCGAGGTGCCGGTCTGGCATGAGGAGGTCACGGCATATGACGTGCACCGGGATGGCGCGATCATCGGGCGCATCTATCTGGACCTGCACCCGCGGGAGGGCAAGTACAAGCACGCCGCCCAGTTCAGCATCACCAGCGGCGTGGACGGGGAGGTGCTGCCCGAGGGCGCGCTGGTCTGCAATTTCCCAACGGGGCTGATGGAGCATTCCGATGTCGTGACGCTCTTCCACGAGTTCGGTCACCTCGTGCATCACATCCTCGGCGGACAGCAGCGCTGGGTGCGCTTCAGCGGAGTCGCGACGGAATGGGATTTCGTCGAAGCGCCCTCGCAAATGCTCGAGGAGTGGGCGTGGGATGGGGCGGTGCTCGCCTCGTTCGCCACCGATGAGGACGGGCAGCCGATCCCGGCGGACCTCGTCGCGAAGATGGTGCGCGCGCACGAATTCGGCAAGGGTCAGAAGGCGCGGACCCAGATGTTCTATGCCGCGGTGTCCTATGGCCTGCACAAGGAGCGGCCGGCCGATCACACGGCCTTCGTCGCGGACCTGCAGGGCCGCTACGACCTGCTGGCGCGACTGCCCGACACGCATTTCCAAGCCGCCTTCGGGCACCTCGACGGCTATGGCTCGGGCTACTACACCTATATGTGGAGTCTGGTCATCGCTAAGGACCTCTTCGGTGCCTTCGACCCCGCTGACCTGTTCGCACCGGATGCGGCGGGCCGCTACCGGGATCAGGTGCTCGCGCCGGGTGGCAGCGCCGACGCCGCGGACTTGGTCGCCGAATTCCTCGGCCGGCCATACTCTTGCGACGCTTTCGGCGAGTGGCTCTCGTCCTAATCGGTCAGCGTCACATCGTCAGCCGAGCGCCACCCCGAGCGCGCTGGCCGCCAGGCCGAGCGTCAGGCTCAGCACCACATTGGCCACGGCCTTGCCCGCTGCCTGCTCGTCAAGCAAGCCGACGCTTTCGCTGGCGAAGGTGCTGTATGTCGTGAGGGCGCCGCAGAAGCCGGTACCGGCGAAGAGCGCGGCGTCACCCGTGAATTTGGCCATGACCACGCCGAGGAGGAACGAGCCGACGACATTGACCAGCAGCGTCCCCCACGGGAAGGCGCGCCCGAAGCGGGCCGCGACGAGAGCATCCGTCAGGTAGCGCACCACGGCGCCGGCTGCGCCGCCGAGCGCGACGAGGAGGATCGTCATACTCCTGCCTCCTCGGTGGGACCAAACAGGTCTCCGGCGTCGGCCTCGCCGGGCAGCGGCCACCCGAGGAACCGGTGCATGGCCCGGACCCCGATCCAGCACGCCAGGATGGCCAGCACGGGCGTGAGGATGAAATAGCTTGCGGCAGCGGCGCTTTCGCCGGCCGACCAGAGTGAGTGGGCGTCATACGCGAAGGTCGAGAAGGTCGTGAAGCCGCCCAGAATCCCGGTGCCGAGGAAAGGGCGCGCCAGCCGATGACCTGGCCGGCGCAGCAACCAGCAGACGAGCAGTCCCATAAGGAACGAGCCGAAGACATTGACGGCCAGCACCGGGCCGGCCGACCCGCCCCACCCGGGATCGAGTGCCTCGGTGAGCGCGGTCCACGACCCGACCCCCCACCGCGCCGTCGCCCCCACCGCGCCGCCCGCCGCCACCGCCACGAGCACGGCGGGTTCGCGGGGCGGCATACGAGCACCGTATGCCGTCGCGCCCGTCAGGCGGACTCCTCGAGCGCGCCGGCGAACTGGGCGGCATAGAGGCGGGCGAAAGCGCCTCTGGCAGCCAGGAGTTCGGCGTGCGAGCCCTGCTCGACAATTCGGCCGTCCTCCATCACGAGAATGAGATCGGCGTCTCGGATCGTGGAGAGGCGGTGCGCGATGACGAAGCTGGTCCGGTCGGAGCGCAGCGCGGCCATGGCATGCTGGACCAGTACCTCGGTGCGGGTGTCGACCGAAGAGGTGGCCTCGTCCAGGATGAGCAGCGAGGGGTCGGAGATGAAGGCGCGGGCGATCGTGACCAATTGCTTCTCACCGGCGCTGATATTGCTGGCCTCCGAATCGAGCATGGTGTCGTAGCCATCCGGCAGCGAGTGGACGAAACGGTCGACATAGGTCGCCTCGGCGGCGGCCCGGACCTCGGCATCAGAGGCACCAGGTTTGCCGTAGGCGATGTTCTCGCCGATTGTGCCCTCGAACAGCCAGGTGTCCTGCAGCACCATGCCGATCCGAGAACGCAACTCGTGCCGAGTCAGCTCGGTGATATCGGTGCCGTCCAAGGTGATCCGGCCAGAGTTCAGCTCGTAGAAGCGCATGATCAGGTTGACGAGTGTCGTCTTGCCAGCGCCCGTCGGCCCGACGATGGCCACTGTCTGGCCGGAGTGAACCGACAGCGATAGGTCTTCGATGAGCGGGCGCTGCGGATCGTAGGCGAACGAGACGTGCTCAAAGTCGACCTCGCCGCGGGTGCCAAAGCCCAGCACACCCGACCGCTCGGGCACATTCTCCGGCGCGTCGAGCACCTCGAAGACCCGCTCGGCCGACGCGACGCCGCTCTGCATCAAATTGGCCATCGAGGCGACCTGGGTGAGGGGTTGGGTGAACTGGCGCGAGTACTGGATGAAGGCCTGGACATCGCCGATGCTCATCGACCCGGACGCCACCCGCAGCCCGCCCACGACCGCGATGAAGACGTAGTTGAGGTTCCCGACGAACATCATCATCGGCATGATCAGACCGGAGATGAACTGCGCGCCGAACGACGCACCACGCAGGTCGTCATTTTTGGCCTCGAAGGCCGCTTGCGCCGCATCCGCCCGACCGAAGACCTTGACCAGTCCATGGCCGGTAAAGGTCTCCTCGACGATCGAGTTCAGCTCGCCGGTCGACTTCCACTGCTGCACGAAGTGGGCCTGACTGCGCTTGCCGATGACGGCGGTGATCCCGATCGACACTGGAATGGTCACGAGCCCGAGGATGGCCAGCAGCGGTGACACCCAGAACATCATCGCGAGCATCGCGATCACGGTGAGGAAGCTCGTGATGAGTTGGCTGAGGGTCTGCTGCAGGCTTTGTCCGATATTGTCCACGTCATTGGTCACGCGCGAGAGCAGCTCGCCTCGCGGTTGAGAATCGAAGTACGCCAACGGAAGTCGGTTCAGCTTGGCCTCGACGTCCCGCCGCAGCCGATAGACCGCGCCATTGACGATCTGCACGATGATCCGCGCCTGAGCCCACGAGAGCAGGCTCGCCGCGGCATACAACGCCAGGGCCAGCAGCAGCACCGACCGCAGCGCGCCGAAGTCGATGCCCTGGCCGGCGACGAAGTGCGACATGGCGCCCACGACCTCGGCGAAGTCGTTCTCTCCCTGGGCGCGCAGCCCGGCAACGACCGCCTCCTGCGTCATGCCAGCAGGGAACTTGCTGCCCGCCCACCCCTCGAAGACCAGGTCTGTGGCGTGCCCGAGAATCCGTGGCCCGAGCGCGTTCAAGACAACCGACACCAGGGCGAATGCCAGCGCCGCCCACAATCCGATCCGGTCTTCGCGCATCAATCCGAGCAGTCGCCGCGCGGACGGGCCGAAGTTGCGGGACCTCTCGCCAGGCTGGCCCATCCGCATATGCGGTGGTCCGCCGCGCTGCGCCGCTCCGGCCGCCCCACGGCGCTGCTGGGCTGCCTTCTCTTCCTCGGTGAGGATGCGGTCGCTCATGGCTGCACCGCTTCCAGGGTTTGCGAGGCGACGATCTCGGCATAGGTCTCGCACATCTCGAGCAAGTCCGTATGCCGTCCGCGCCCGACCACCCGGCCGTCCTCCAGGACGATGATCTGGTCGGCATCGATGATGCTGGAAACCCGTTGCGCCACAACGATGACCGTCGCTGCCGTGGTATGCGGACGCAGCGCCTCCCGCAGCCGCGCGTCGGTCGCGACGTCGAGGGCTGAGAAGGCGTCGTCGAAGAGGTAGACCTCGGGCCGGCGCACGAGCGCCCGCGCAATCGCGAGACGTTGCCGCTGACCCCCGGAGACATTCGTCCCGCCCTGACTAATGGGTGCATCGAGACCGCCCGGCATGGCGGCGACGAAATCCTCCGCTTGTGCCACCCGCAGGGCCCCCCACAAGTCCTCATCGGTGGCGTCCGGGTCGCCATAGCGCAAATTGCTCGCGACCGTTCCGCTGAACAGGAAGGGCTTCTGCGGGACGAGGCCGATATGCCGCCACAAATCGGCGAGGGCGGCATCGCGCACCTCGACGCCGCCGAGGAGAACGGAGCCGGCGGTCACGTCATACAGCCTGGGCACCAGGCCGATGAGGGTGGACTTGCCGGCGCCGGTGGAGCCGATGATCGCGGTCGTGCGGCCGGGTTCGGCGATGAAGGACACCCCGCACAAGACTGGCTGCTCGGCGCCCGGATACGCGAAATCGACCGACCGGAACTCCACCGCCAGCGGACCGTCCGGGATGGCGAGCGGCTCGCCCGTGTCCAGGACGGTGGACCGGGTTTCAAGCACCTCGGTGATCCGGCCAGCAGAGACGGCCGCCCGCGGAATCATCATCGACATCATCGTGCCGAACATGACAGACATCAGAATCTGCATGAGGTACTGCATGAAGGCAGTCAGCGCGCCGACCTCCATCGCGCCGGTGTCGACGCGCTTGGCACCGAACCACCAGACGGCGACCGTCGCCGCATTGAAGACGAGCATGACGAGCGGGAAGACCCGGGAGAAGAGCTTGCCGACGGCGACCGCGGTGCCGGTGTATGTCGTGTTCGCCGCATCGAAGCGGCGCTCCTCGAAGTCCTCCCGGACGAAGGCGCGCACCACGCGGATGCCAGTGATCTGTTCTCGCAGAATGCGATTGACGGTGTCCACGCTCTCCTGCATACGGCGGAACCACGGCAACATCCGATAGACAATGGACCCGACGATCACACCGAGCAGCGGCACCGCGACGGCAACCAACCACGACAGCCCGACATCCTCGCGCAGCGCCATGATGATGCCGCCGATCATCATGATCGGGATCGAGACCATGAACATCAGGCCCATATTCACGACGAGTTGGACCTGCTGAACGTCATTGGTGTTGCGCGAGATCAGCGTTGGCGGGCCGAAGCGGGACAGCTCCTGGGCCGAGAAGCCCGTGACCGATCCGAAGACCTCGCCGCGCAGATCCCGCGCCATCGACGCCGACGTCGCCGCAGCATTCCGGGCGATCGCGACCGTGGCGAGAATGTTGACGAGCGAGACGGCCAGCATGATCGCGCCGAGCCGCAAGATTTCGCCGGTGTCGCCGACCGCCACCCCATCATCGATGATCCGCCCGTTGAGCGACGGCAGATAGAGCGTCGTCAGCGTCGAGACGAACTGCAGGACGACGATCGCCGCCACCGCGCCGGCATACGGCCGCAGTTGGGAGCGGATGAGCGACCACAACATGAGGGATAGAACATCACCTGAGGCTGGGTCATGCCCATGTCCTTTCTGGACTTTCGCGTTGGGCGCACGATCCCGCGCGTCCGGCGCGCCGTTGGGGAGGCGCCGGCGGCGTCGATGTCCGGGCCGGGCACGATGGAGGCATGGCGCTCGATGTCGAGTTGGCGGAGATCCGCGATTTTCTCGCGGCCCACGCACCCTTCGAGGACCTGCCGCCGGCAGCTCTCCTCGCGCTCGTGCGCCGGATGAGCGTGACCTACCACCGGCGCGGCAGCGCGATCATGACGCCTGGGCTCCCGAACGATCGGCTGTATGTCGTGCGCTCCGGCGCCGTTGACGTCCGCGACACCTCCGGAGCGTTGGTGGACCGGGGGGAGGTGGGCACCGCCTTCGGGGCGACGACTTTGCTGCACGGCAATCCGTCGGCCTTCAGCGTGGTCGCGATCGAGGACACCTTGACGCTGTCGATGGAACGAGCCGCCTTTGACGACCTCGTCGCGGCGCATCCGAGCGTTCGGGAGTTCTTCGATCGGCAGCCGGCGCATCGCATGGCGGGTGCGGTCGCGGTGCAGCAGGAAAGCGCTTCTGGCAGTGCGATTCTCAAGACCCGGCTCCGCGAGTTGATGCGTGGTGAGCCGGTCACCGTGGCGTCGGGGGTGAGTATTCAGGAGGCCGCGCGCGTGATGTCGCAGCGGGGCGTGTCCTCGCTGCTGGTCATGGACGGCGAGCGCCTGGCCGGCATCGTCACCGACCGCGATCTGCGCAACCGCGTCCTGGCCTGTGGCCGTGACCCGCACGACTCGGTGGACGCGGTGATGACCGCCGATCCCGTGACCGCGCCCGCGGATGGTCTGGCCTTCGAGGCCCTCCTGGAAATGGTGGCGCGCAATATCCACCACCTGCCGCTCCTGGCTTCCGGGCACGCCGTTGGGGTCGTGACGACCACCGACTTGATGCGACTCGAGCGGGCGAATCCGGTGTATCTCGCGGGCGATATCGCCAAGCAGGCCGACAGCGCCGGGGTCGCGCAGGTCGCCGGACGGCTCGCCCGCGTGGTGCAGTCGCTCGTGGCGCAGGACGCGAGCGCTGCCGATATCGGCCGGATCGTGACGTCTGTCGGCGATGCCATCGAGCGGCGATTGATCGACATGGCCCACGAGCAGCTTGGCCCGCCACCGGTGCCCTATTGCTGGGTGGCGCTCGGCAGCCGGGCCCGCATGGAGCAGGCGCTGGCGGCCGATCAGGACACTGCTCTGATCCTCGACGACTCGGCTGGGCCCGACGATCGGGCCTATTTCGAGCGCTTCGCCGAGCTCGTGACAGGCTGGCTCGTCGAGGCAGGCTATCCCCGGTGCGCGGGCGATGTCATGGCGACCAATCCGGCGTGGCGGATCACCCTGCGGCAGTGGCAGGACGTCTTTCACACCTGGCTCACCGCGCCGACCCCCGACGCCATCCTGCGCGCCAGCATCTTCTTCGACATGCGCCCGATCGCCGGCGACGAACGGCTCTATTCAACGCTCGCGGAGTCGGTGCGACGCGAGGCACGCGGCGCGCAGCGCTTCCTCGCGCACCTCGCGAGCGCGGCCGTCGCCAATGAGCCGCCGGTCGGCTTCTTCCGCGGCTTCGTGCTGGAAAAGCACGGCGAGCACGCCGAGACCCTCGACATCAAGCGCGGCGGCATCGGTGCCGTCGTCGACCTCGCGCGCGTTCACGCGCTCGCCGTCGGCTCGGCAGCCCGCTCCACGCAGGATCGCCTCGCGGCCGCCGGGGAGGCCAAGGTCATCGACCCCAGGCGGGTCGCCGATCTGCGCGACGCGTTCGAGTTCATTTCGTATGTCCGCGTGGGGCACCAGGCCGCCCAGGTCGCCGACGGCATCGCTCCCGACAACCACATTCGGCCCGATGACCTCAGCTCCTTCGACAAAAGACACCTGCGCGAGGCCTTCACGATCGTGCGTGGCGCGCAGTCCACGCTCGGCTCGATCTACGGCACCGGCCGACTCGGCTGAGCGCGAGGTCACCCGATGGCATGGTTCGGCAAGGAGCGCGGGCGGACGAAGTCACTCGACCGCCTGAGCACACAGCCAGGGGCACTCGGGGTGTATGCCGCCGCGGGGCTGCCTGATCCGCATACTCCGGCCGGCGACCTGCGCCTGCTCGCCATCGACATCGAGACCACCGGGCTCGACCCGGACCGGGACATCCTGCTGAGCATTGGTTTCGTGCCTGTGGACGGCTATGCGATCACGCTCGCCGGGGCTCGTTCGGTACGCGTCCGCCCGCCCGCGGGGCATGCCGGGGTGGGCGCGAGCGCGACGATCCACGGCCTGACCGATGACGCCGTCGAGGCCGGCATACCCGCGAGCGAGGCTCTGGACGTGGTCGCCGAGGCCCTGACCGGCCGGGTCTTGCTCGCCCACCACGCGCCAATCGAAGTCGGCTTCCTGAGCCGGCTATGCCGCGAGGTCAGCGGCGCTGAGCTGCCCTGTCGGGTCGTCGACACCATGGAACTGGCCCGCCGTGCCTACCCTCCGCATATCAACCCGCCCGGCGCCTTGCGCCTGTGGGCTGCTCGGGAGCGGCACGGCTTGCCGGTGTATGCCGCCCACGACGCCCTGCTGGACGCGCTCGCGTGCGCCGAGCTCTATCTCGCCCAACTCGCCGAGATCGAGGCTCGCAGCGACCGGCCGATCACGGTGGATCGGCTGACCTGAGCACCGGCCGGGCTGCGGCGAGTGGGAACGCGCGCGCCTGAGCGGAGCAGGGTCTGTGAACGCGAGCGGGGATATAGGGCCGCTCCCATTCAGAAGGCCCGCTCCGCTCGGGCGCTCGGCGGGGTCACGCGCGCGACGCGGCTACGGAGCCAACGAGTCCAGACGGTCCAACGCGGCATTCCAGTGCGCGGACAGCTCGTCGTGGTCGGCGCCGGAGTCCAGGTGCTCGTGCACGATCTCCAACTGGGTCCGTTCGCCCTCGGGGCGTAGGTGCACATCCACCAGCGTGGCCGGCGAGTCGGCGTTCGCGTGCCAGGAGAAGCGGATCTGCTCCAGCGGATGGAAGCTGCGGGTCACGCCGAAGGTGCCATCGCTCGCGCGCCAGCTCGTGCCCTTGGTGCCAAGTTCGCCGCCCTCGCCGAGCAGCGCCTCGGCGCCGTGCGGGGCCATCAAGGCACCCCACACACTGGTCACGGGATGGTCGAGCACGCGTGCGACGCGCACGAAATCGGCCTTCTCGGTGGGTGCCTCACTCACGGTGTCCGTCGTCATCGACGACCACGTCCTTTCACCTGGTGGTGACCGGGGCCGGCCCGGTGACCGGCCTATGGGATTGACCTTACGCTCGGGCGCCGCGAAGCCGAAAGGGGTGGGGAACCGTGGTGCGCGCCCGGGCGTCCATGACCTATGAACGCCACGCCGCGACGCCGCTCGGTCCTCATCCTCGCTGGGCTCACCCTGGCCACCAGTGCGTGCGGGAGCGAGTCCGCGGGCGGGGGCAGTGCCAACCCCACCGGCGAGGGCACCGGATCGGGGATGCCCGCCGACTTCACCGCGCGGGCGGGCGCCGTGGCGGCGGCCCTGCGCTCCAATGGCGCGCTCACGGCATACCAGAACGGCGTCGTCCTGCTGGGGGACGCGGTGCGCTGGGGCGGGTTCAAGGACGACAAGGCCAAGGAGGCGGCGGGTGCCGGCCGCGCGGCTCTGGCCCTGCCCACCGTCGCCACACCGGGCCCGCGAAAGGTCACGTTCGCCGACGGCACGTCCCGGAGTATGCGGATCACCTCGGCAGAGAGCGCTGCGGGCCTGGCGATCACCATGCCGTGCGGGCCGGCCGAGCGGTGCCCGCTCTCGCTGGACGGGGCGAAGCTCGTGACGGCCGATGTCCTCACCAATCACGGTGTGGCCAAGGCGCCCTTCTGGGAGTTCACCGGCGGCGGGATGAGCGAGCCGCTTCGGGTGCTGGCCCTCGACGCGGCGGAACTCATCACGTGGCCGACTCCGGAATTGCCCGCCTGGCAGCCCGATGGGATCACCGGGGCCATGGCGCTGAAATCCGTCGATGGTGCGGCCTTGACCTACGAGATCGGGCTCGGCGCCTGCGACACCGGCCCCGCGCCGCTGGTGATGGAGGCGGAGGATGTGGTGATCGTGGGCGGCTCCTTTACGCCGCCGAAGCCGGGGACAGCGTGCACCGCAAACCTCATCTCTCAGCCGGTGTCGACCACGCTGAGCGCGCCCCTGGGCAGCCGGCCGCTGGTCGATGTCGCCACGGGCGGTGTCGTCACCACGCCAATGTGGCGCTGACCTGCCCCGTCGTCGGGGTGCGCAAGCTCATACCGGTCAGGTGAGCAAGCGCTCACCGGCGCTTGATTGAATGGGAGCAGTAGCCAGTCGGCCCGACGAGAGGCATCCCATGCAACGCGGCTTGAGTCCCGAGGACGAGCAGTTCCGTGCAGAAATGCGCGAGTTCTTCACCACCGCCATCCCGCAAGACATCCGCGACAAGGTCGCGGCTGGGACCGAGTTGAGCAAGGAGGACTTCGAGCGGTCGCACCGGATCATGCACGAGGCCGGACTTGCGGTCCCGCATTGGCCGGCCGAGTGGGGCGGCAAGAATTGGTCGGACCTGCAGCGCTATATCTATCTCGACGAGATGCAACTGGCCAATGTCCCGGCGCCGCTGGCGTTCAATGCGAACATGATCGGCCCGGTCATCGCGACCTTCGGCAGTCAGACGATGAAGGAGCGCTTCCTTCCGCCCACGGCTTCGCTGGATATCTGGTGGTGCCAAGGCTTTTCGGAGCCCGAGTCCGGCTCGGACCTCGCCTCGCTGCGCACCACGGCGGTCCTGGACGGCGATGAGTATGTCGTCAACGGGCAGAAGACCTGGACGACGCTCGGCCAGCACGCCGACTGGATCTTCGCGCTCGTGCGCACCAACCCCGCCGCGGAGCGGCAGCAGCAGGGTATTTCGATGCTGCTCATCCCGATGGACGCACCGGGTGTCACGCTGCGCCCGATTCAGCTCATCGACGGCGGCCACGAGGTCAACGAAGTCTTCTTCGACAACGTCCGCGTGCCCGCGGCTCAGCTTGTGGGAGAAGAGAATCGCGGCTGGGACTATGCCAAGTTCTTGCTGGGGAACGAGCGGGTCGGCGTCGCTCCCACCGGATGGATCAAGCGCAAGCTCGCCGCCGCCAAGGAGTATGCCGCGGCCGTCGCCTCCGGGGACGGTCACCTCATCGACGATCCGGTGATCGCCGCTCGGATCGCTGAGCTCGAATGCGACCTGATCGCGTTGGAGTTGACGGTGCTGCGCGTGGCCGCGAATTCCCACGGGGGCAAACCCGATCCGGCCTCCTCGATCCTGAAGTTGCGCGGCAGTGAGTTGCAGCAGGATGTGCTGGAGTTCATCGCCGATATCGCCGGGCCCTCATCGCTCTCGTGGGACCTGGACGCCGAGAGCGCGATCGCCGACTGGGCGCACAATGCCACGCCGGTCTACCTCAACTTCCGCAAGGCCTCGATCTATGGCGGCTCGAATGAGGTTCAGCGCCAAGTCATTTCCACCGGAATCCTCGGACTGAAGGGCTGAACGACATGAACTTCGAATTCACCGAGGACCAGATCGCGCTGCGCGACGCCGCCCGCGAAGCCATCTCCCGCCATCGCACCGAGCCCGTCCCGGGCACGGCTGCGCACAACACCGAGCTGTGGAAGGCCCTCGCCGAACTCGGCGCCTTGGGCCTGCCGTTCCCGGAGGACGCCGGCGGAATGGGCGCCGGACCGGTCGAGGCGATGGTCGTCGCCCTGGAGCTCGGGCGCGCGGGGGTGCGCACGGCATACTCCGAAACCCTCACGGCCGCAACGATGCTCGGCGAGGACGAGCTTTTCGGCGCCGCCGTTGAGGGCTCCCGGCTCGTCGTCCCGGCGCTCTTTGAGCCGATGCGCGCCTGGTCGCCCACACCGGTGGGCGTGCGCGCCGACGGCGACGCCCTGACCGGCGTCCGAGAGCCGGTGCCGTATGCCGCGGCCGCGCCCGCCGTGGTCACCACCGCCGCAACCGCGGACGGGGTCGGCATCTTCGCGATCGACAACCCGACCTTCACCGGCGCTCGGCTGGACCTGGCCGGCGTCTCGGCTCGGCGGGTGGACGGCGACGAGCTGCTCGTGCAGCGCGCCATCAACCTCGGCACCCTGTTGCTGAGCGCCGAAGCCCTGGGCGCCATGGAGTCGGCGCTGCACCTCACCGTCGAATACCTCAAGTCCCGCAAGCAATTTGGCGTCCCGCTGATGAAGTTCCAGACGCTGACGCAGCGCGCGGCGGATATGTACACCTCGCTCGAACTGGCCCGCAGCGCCGTCTACTACCTCGCCATGACACTCGCGATCCGCCCCGACCACGCGATCGGCGTCTCCCGGACCAAGGTGATCGTCGGAAAGTCCGGACGCCACATCGGTCAGGAGGCGATCCAGTTGCACGGCGGCATCGGCATGACGGCGGAGTATGCCGTGGGCCACCACACCGCCCGCCTGACCGAGATCGAACACACCTATGGCGACACCCGCTACCACCTGAGCCGCCTCGCCCGAGGCGTTTCGGAGTATGGCTCCCTCGACCTCGTCAGCTAACTAGGTGCGCCAGCAGGCCGGTGGATCTCCCCTGAGTGAATGAGGCGATCTGCATGGGTCAGCGTGGCGTCAGCCGTCGTTTCTCTAGGGCTGTTGGGTGCCCTGTCGGGAACCGGCGCGGCGCCGGCGCATGATGGCGCATCCGCCGCCGTCTCCGGAGGTGGCGCGCAAAGTGGGTCGGTGCCGACGACGGCGTCCGCTGCCGGCATGCAGGCGGCAGCTAACTGTCGTCCGACGCGTTCTGCCCCTGATGCTTAGCAGGGCACGGGTGCGACGACAGTGAGGATCGTTCGCAGGGTGGGGTCGGCGGCATACGCGATGCGGGCGCCGGCGTCGCGGGCCGCGAGCAGGGCGTCGAGGGCGTATTCGGTGATGCGTTCGCCGGGCGCGAGTACGGGGATGCCGGGCGGATAGGGGGCGATGAGTTCCGCGCAGATGTGGCCGACGGCGAACTCGATGGGGGTCGGAGCGTGGCCGGAGTAATAGGCGCCTCGCGGAGACATCACGACCTCGGGAGTGATGGTGTACGCCGCCATCCCGGCGGGCTGCCTCGGCGCGCCGCGGTGGCACTCGATCGACTCAATCAGGTTGTCCGCCAAGGCTTCTAGATCCGCATCCTCATCGGCCATCGTGACCATCGCGACGATGGTGTCGCGGTCCGCGAGTTCCACGGGCTGGCCGGCGGCGATCAGGTCCTGCTCGATGACGATGCCATCCGCGCCGGTGCCGGCAAGGACAAGGGTGATCTTCAGGGGGTCAATGCCGGGGCCGTCCAAGACGACTAGGCCGGGGACCGACGCGAACCGATCGCGCAGGCGCCTGACCCGTCCGAGGCAGTCGCCGAGCAACTGCTCACCATCGCGCGCCAGCAGTGCGCGACTTGCGTCGATGCTCGCGTAGATCGACCCGGCCGGGCTGGTCGTGTGCGTCGCATCAATGGCGGTCTCGAGTCGTCCTTGGTCAATCCGGTTGCTGCGCAACAGGATCAGGGCGGCCTGGCTGTATGCCGGCAGCACCTTGTGCGCGCTCGTCACGAGAGCATCGGCTCCGCACGCGAGGGCATGATCCGGAAGATCGGGGTGGAAGCCGAAGTGGGCGGCCCACGCGGCGTCGACGATGAGCGGCGCGCCATGGGCATGGGCCACCTCGGCCCAGGCGGCCACATCGCCGTGGGTGCCGACATACGCCGGGTCGGTGAGGAAGACGGCCGCGAGTTGCGGATCGGCAAGGACCGGCGGCCTGGGTCCGGATCCCGAAGAGGTCTGTGCATCATCGTCGGGCAGCGGGGCCGACGGGGATTGTGCTTGCTTGCACGCCCGCTCGAGTTGTTCGGCGGTGATGGGCAGCGGCAGCCCCGTCGCCGGGTCGACATCCGGAATCACCCAGACCGGTTCCAAGCCCGCGAGGACCAGTGCCGTCACGAGCGATCGGTGGGCCGATCGCGTGATGACGACCCGAGCGCCCGGGCGGGCGACGGCCAGCGCCAGCGCTTGGTTGCCATGCGTCGACCCGCCGGCCGAGAACCAGCAACGATCTGCTCCCCACAGTCGCGCCGCCCTCTTCTGCGCGTCGGCGAGCACGCCGTGGGCGAGCTTCATCGTGTCGAGGCCCGCGTAATAGGGCACGTCTGACGCGACGACATCGCCCACGAGGTCTAGCCGGTGCTTGTGTCCGGGGATCGTGAAGGCGTGCGTCGTGCGCTTATGGAAGGAAAGCCAGGCGTCGAAAAGCGGTGCATCCGAGCGCAATCCGCGCGGGTCGGTGGGCATCTCAGGCCTCCGCTTCGGCTTCGCGGCGGGCGAGCAGCTCGGCCGCCGCTTGCCGCCGTCGGACGGCGGAGGCGACGGCCTCGCGTGCCGCGGCGTCGGCGGCGAACAGCTGCTCGATCTCCCGCTCCGCGGTCGCAAGTTGATCCTTCAGGTCTGCCAGCCGGGCCTTCGCGGCGTCAAGCGCCTGACTCGCCTCTCGCACAGTCGCCTTCGCGCCCGTGACCTCCGCCGCCGCGTCCTGGTATGCCGTGGCCGCCGCCTCAATAGCCGCGTCCGGGTCAGCAGCGTTGTCGGTCGCTATCTCCTCGGCTACCGCTTGGTATTGGTCATGATCACGACCATTAACAGGCGGTAGGTCGGTGGTTAGCTCGCGGGTCGGGGCTGTGTCTGGCTCGACGTCCAGGGCGGTGGCTGGCTCTGCGTCTAGCTCGGTGGGTGGCTCTGTGTCCAGGTCGGTGTCCGGCTCTTCGTCTTGGTCGGAGGCTGGCTCGGCGGCTGGCTCGGGCGTGCGGATGAGGCGAAGGAGACGCCCGGTGGTTGTGGCGACGACCGCATCCGCGAGGTCAACCTCCCCGAAGCCGGCATAGCTGATCGCGCGCGTCAGCGCCCCCGACGTGACGGCATCGGCAGCCTCGGCGCTCGCGAGGGCCGCGATGACGGTCTCGCGAATCTCGTTCTCCCCCGCGACGGTTAACGCGGCACCACCGGCCTCCGAGACCTCGCGCGCACCGCCGAGGACATCGGCGATCACCTGATCCCGCGCGGGGCGCAAGGCAGCGATCGCCGTGCCGTGCAGATTCGCCTGGGCGGCACGCAGCTGCGCGCCCACGCTCAGCAACTGCTCCACCAGATCCGGTCGGGCGCGCACCAAGGCATTGACGACGCCCGCCGCCACGCTCGGTTTGCGCAGCTTGCCGATTGCCGCCGCGAGCGGCCGATCCTTGGCTGCCCGCGCGGCGGCGACCAGTTCGGTCCGGGTCGCCATGAAGTCGGCCAGCGGGACGGCATACAGCTGCTCGGCGGCCTCGGCCAGCGTGTCCGGCGCGCTCGCCGCTAGCTCCTCAGCCACCCATCGTCACTTCCCCGCGACGCGCGGTCGCGATGGCATCCAGTTCATTCAGTCGGGCCGCGGCCGCAGCCACTCCAGGGTCAGGGAGCACCGCAGCCTCGCGGGAGGCGGCGAGCCCGTCATACAGCTGATGCGCAAGAGCCTCGATCTCGGTGGGGTCGAGCCCGATATCCCGGGCACCGCCAAGACTGCGCGCGCCGAGCAGATCTGGCAACGAGAAGGTCGGTGCCGATCCGGGAACGCACGGGCCCTCGATGACCCTGCTGCCGCCTTCTCCGGCGTCCTCTGGCGCCACGCCCTCGCCGAGGCGGGCTTGGATGGCGTCGGCATATGCGTTGTGCCCCAAGGAATTCGGGTGGAATGAGCCTTCGAGCGGCCAGGAGACGCCATTGAGCCATTCGACGCCATCGCAGACGGCGTGGCCGGCGAAACGGGACCCAACGCCGACATAGATGAAGCCTGCCCTATGCGCGGCGGCGGCGATGGTGGAGCCGAGTTCGTCGGCGGCGGCATTGAGGCGGGACATCTCGTGCGCGGAGAAGAAGGTCGCGAGATTGCAGTCGACGCCATTGAAGAGCCGTGGGTATCCCGTGACGATGACCCGCGCGGCCGGCGCCCGGCGACCTACCTCGGCATACACGCCATCGAGCAAGCCGGGCAGGCGGCTGCGCAGAGCGATCAGCGCGTGGTCGATCGACACATCGCTATTGCTCATCCAGCCCGGCTCAGCGGCCGCGATGAGGACGGGAACGAAGCCGATATCGTTGCCGCCCAATGTGATCGAGACCAGCTCGGTGTCCGGACCGAGCGCATCAAGCTGATGAGACAGGACGTCCGCGCAGGTCGCCCCCAGGCAGGCGTTGTATGCCACGTCGAGACCGAGCCGCCGCGCCACCAGCACGGGATAGCCATCATCGGCCCGCCAACACGCATTGCGGCGTTCGCCCCCACCCACCCCGGCGGCATAGGAATCTCCGAGCGCGACATACCTCATCCCCCCACCCTGCCCCGCCGCCGGACCGGAAGCAACGAGAGAGACGCACTGGTTCGCGAACGGAGGGGCGGACGCGACGGCCGTCGTCGGGGCCGTGAATGATCGGTGACGGCGGGCCAATTAAGGTCTGAGCTTTGGCACCACATGTGGGGCCAAAGCTCAGACCTACCGGCCGGTAGTCACCCGGACTGGGCGAGCGCCCCGTCGGCGAGCTCCAGGACACGGTCGGCGATAGACAGCAGGACGGGATCGTGGGTGGTGACGATGGCGGTCATGCCGTTGTCGCGCACCAGGCTCGCGATCAGCTCCATGATCTCGCGCGCGGTGGTGGAGTCGAGCTGGCCGGTGGGCTCGTCGGCGAGCAGCAGGATCGGCTCGGCGACGAGAGCGCGGGCGATGGCGACGCGCTGCTGCTGACCACCGGAGAGCTGGCCCGGGATCTGATTGGGGTGCTTGTCCAAGCCCACTTGAGCGAGCGCCGCACGCACTCGCTCCTCGCGCTCGGCAGCGGGAAGGCCCTTGAGCCGCAACGGGATTCCGACATTCTCGGCGGCGGTGAGGATGGGCAAGAGCCCGAAGCCCTGGAAGATATAGGCGACCTGCTCGCGACGAAGCCGCAACAGGTCGTCATCGGACATTGCCGTCACCTCGCCACCGTCCACCACGATGCGGCCGGAATCAACGCGGTCGAGGCCCCCGATGGCGTTCAGCAAGGTCGTCTTGCCCGAGCCCGACCGGCCTCGGATCGCGAGGAACTCCCCACGAGGCACCACGAAGCTCACGCCTTGCAGGGCGGTCACGGTCGTCTCACCAGCGCCGAAGGTCTTCGTGACCTGCTCGACATGCAAGACCGCGCTCGACGCGTCAGCCACCGGACACCTCCTGCTCCCCCGAGTCCGCGCGTGGACGGTCCGGCCAGACACCGATGTGATCGCTCTCCAGGTCCAGGCGGACCCGATCCTTCATGGCCAAGGTCGTCGTGAACTCCCGAGGCAGCTGCAGGCGGCCGGCGCGGTCGAGCACGGCATACTCCTCGGCGATCACCGACTCGCCCCCGTGCTCGTCGATCGCGGTGCGCCGCAAGACTTCCGAGGAGGTGCGCCCATCGCGGATGCCGACAGTGCGCTGCACATGCTCGCTCACCAACGGGTCGTGGGTCACGACGACAACGGTCGTGCCGAAGGCCGCATTGGCCCGTTGAATCGCCCCAAAGACTTCCTCGGAGCTCTGATGATCCAACTCGCCCGTCGGCTCGTCGGCAAGCAGCACCCGCGGCTCGTTGGCCAGCGCGACGGCGAGCGCAACGCGCTGCTGCTGTCCGCCGGACATCTCCCCGAGCCCGCGGTCGGCGACCTGCGGAATGCCGAGCACCTCAAGCAGTTCCAGCGCCCGATCGTGCCGCGTGCGTTTCGGCGTGCGGGCAAGGGCCATGGGCAGCTGGATGTTCTCGATCGCGCTGAGATAGGGCAGCAGGTTGGAGGTCGCCTGCTGGAACAGGAAGCCGACCGTATGCCGTCGGTAACGCACCCGATCGCGCCCGGACATCGTCAGCAAGTCGGCTCCCGCCACCCGGGCGACGCCGGCGCTGGGGATATCGAGCCCGGAGAGGATGTTCAGCAGCGTGGACTTCCCGGACCCGGATGCCCCGACGACGGCGAGCAACTCGCCGGTGCGGACGAAGAGATCGAGGCCCTGCAGGGCCACCACCTCGACGCCCTCGGACTTGAAGATTCGCACGAGGTTGTCGCACAGGATCTCCAGTTCCCCGTCGCTTCGGGTCTCGGTGCGGGTCGTCATCGGTCTTCTCCTGCTCGCAGGTGGGCGCTAAGAGGGGTCGCACGGGCTCGAGCGAGGTCGAGGAGCACGGCGAGGATCGTGAGGAGCAGCAGGGCAATCGCGACCAGACCCGCCACCCACCACGGGGTGGAGATCGGCGGATAGGGCTCGCTGCCGGCATACGGCCCGAGGTCGATGGCTGACTGCATGACGCGCGGGAGATAGCGGCCCAGGACAAAGCCGCCGGCAATGGCCACGGCCGCGGGGGGCAGCACCTCGACCATGGCGAGCACCCAGTCGCGGCGGCGCGGCATACCCAGCACCCGCATGCGCAACAGGGCGGCCACCCGCTCGGGTCGGGTCAACGCGAGGATGACCAGCAGGGAGAGCACGGTGAAGGCGGCGGCCAGGGCCAGCCCGATCGCGAACAGTTGACGCACCAGCGTCGGGAGCGAGCGCGCGGCAATATCAGCTGCCGCCTCCCGCCGGTCCACGACACCCTCACGCAGCGCGACCGGATTGTCAGCACGCACCCCGGCAATGGCCTGCGCCGACCCCATCACGAAGAGGGTGTTCGGCTGCAGATACGGCTGGCCCTCGAGGACGGCATCCCACGGCAAGACCAGCACGGGATGCCCGGCAAGCTGACCGCCACGGGTCAGCCCTGGTTGCACCGCACCGATGGTCACGGCGCGCTCGCGGCCCTGCACGGTCACGGTGAGCTTCCCCGTCGGCCGGACCGGTTCGCTCGCGATCGCCGTGAGCTGTTCGGGCGTGCCCCCGGCGCCGGCCGCATCGAAGGCGATCGGGCTGCCCCCCAGTGCCCGGGAGTATGCCGCCGGGTCCACCCCAATGACGGTCACGGCTTGGTCGGCGCTCCCCGCCTCGCCCGCCAGTTGGCCGGCGAGGACAAAGGCGGGGACGGCGGCGGTGATGCCCGGAACGGCCGCGACCGATCGCACGGCACTGTCGTCGACGCGACGCGCGTCGATGCGCAGATCCGCCCCCGTGAGCGCATAGGCCGCAAGGGTCCGCTCGCGCTGGATTGACGTCGCCAGCCCGCCGAGGAAGGTCGCGAGCGTCGCCGCGACCACGAGTCCGACAAGGGCGGCCGACATACCTCCACCGCCGCGGGCGGCCCTGGTGAGACCCAGGAAGCCGAGCACCGACCGGCGCCGACCCAGCAGGCCCGCGGCCCAGCGGATCGGCAGGGGTAGCAGGCGCAGCAGGACCACCCCGACCGCTGCGGCGAGAAGGATGGGGGTGAGGGCGGCATACCAGTCGATCGAGCCCGTCGAAATAGCGCCTCCGCGCGTGCGCACGGTGTTGATGGCGAAGTAGGCGCCACCGATCAGGGCGAGCTCTGCGAGGAGCCGAATCGCCTGTGCCGCAGTGGAATCACTGCGTGACGTCCCGAGCTCGCGACGGGCCACCAGGGCGGCGGCGAGGGCCGCGATGACCGCAGGCGCGAAGGCCAGCACGGCCATCCGCCCGGCCCCCAGACGCCACCCCACCACGGCCGCCACGGTGCTCACCGGAACGACCCACATCAGGACTTCCAGAACCAAGCCCCAGATCAGCGAGAACCGGGACGCCCCGCGGGCGGACTGCAGGCGCATGGCGGGGGCCCGCCGACTGCCCAGGGTGACGACGAGCAGCACGGCGGCGATGGCGCCCAGCGCCGTGAGCGCCACCGAGACGAAGGCCGTCAGAGCTTTGGTGACCGTCACCGCCTTGGCCTGCTTGGTCAGGACATCAGCCAAGCCACTGCCGACGACCGGCCGCGTCTCGGCCCAGCCCGAAGACTCCAACTTCATCGCGTCGATGCCCTGCACGATGGTCCGGGCTCGAGCCAGATCGAGGCCTTTCGGGTTGAGGACATAGCGCCATTCGTAGTTCAGCCCGCGCGCATAGTCGGCGGACCCCTCGACCCGGCTCGGACCGAATCCTCGGTAGGCCTCGGGTATGGCGTCGAGCGCCTGCCCGAGCGGACCGACCAGGGCGTCCGAAACCATGAAGGCTGCTCGCGAGGTCGTGCCCCCGTCCCACGCGACAACGACATCATTGACGAGCAGTCGTCCTTCGTCCGCCCAAAACGGATCGTTTGCGTCGATCGGGGTGTAGGTGCCCGTCAGTTCGACGGTAATGGGGTATGGCGTGAAGCGCCCCGGCAGGGAGGGCGCCAGCGCGAAGCGGTCACCCACCGTGATCTTCCACGCCGTCGCAACCACGGTCGGAACGACAACCGGGATCACCGGAGTGGTCCG
Organism: Nostocoides veronense; assembly: GCF_039531185.1. Taxonomy (NCBI): domain Bacteria; kingdom Bacillati; phylum Actinomycetota; class Actinomycetes; order Micrococcales; family Intrasporangiaceae; genus Nostocoides; species Nostocoides veronense. The sequence continues at coordinate 34,945 of NZ_BAAAPO010000062.1, read as the reverse complement.
GCTGATGCGATAGGGCTCCACGGCATCGACATATGCGACCGTGCCCAAAGGCTTGGTCCCGAGCGAGCCGGCGTCCCAGCGGACCTTCTCGTTCAGCCCGCCCTGGACCCGCACCATCGCCTCGCGGCTCGACCCGATCGGCGACGACCCCGGACCGGTGACCTTGAATTCCGTTGTCGTGGCGGAGAAGTCGGGGCGACCAAGGAGCTTCGACGCAGCCGGCCCCAAGATCGTCGCGGCCCGCTCGGTGATGATCTGCTGAGGCGAGGTGGGCATGGCCAGGGTCTCGCGCTCAAAGTCCCCGCGCAGCAGCACCACGGACCCGGCGTTGTAGCTAAGCCGGACATCACGTTGCCCGGCCGCCGCGTCGGCCAGGAAATCCCCCAGGGCGCGGTCGTATGCCCGATCCTCCGCCACCGGGAGCAGCGCCACGAAGGCAGCGAGCAAGGCCGCGACCAGAGCCAAGAGCACCCCCGGTCCGACATCTCGCGCCTGGCGGCGCCAAGCGGCAGCAGTCGTGAACGGCCTCATGCGTGCTCCCCCGCCCGCAGCACATCCGCCGGATCCCGTGCGGTGCGGCCGACGACGACCAAACCGACCGCGGCGAGCAGCGCGAGGACGGCGCCCGCGAAGAGCACGAGGGCGCCCACGCCATACTCCGTGTGCACCGCCGGCACCTGTGGATGGCCGTCGCTGCCGATGACGAGCGCGACGATCGCCCAGATCGCCGCCACCCCGGCCCCAAGTCCGACAAGTGTCGACAGCACGAGGACGACCAATCGCTCCCCAAGAACAGCCCGCCGGATCTGCCGGGGCGAGGTGCCGAGCGCCAGCAGGATGCCGGCTTCCCGATGTCGCGCCAGCGCCAGCCCGGCGGTCGCTGCGGCGAAACCGAGCGCGGCCAGGGCGAGCGCTGAACTCGTGACCAAACGCAGCGCGGCCCGCATCCCTGCGTTAACCGGATTGTCCCGCCGCGCCTGCGCGATCTCGGCCGCATCGAGACGCGCAGTCGCGAGCCGCGGCTGTTTGTCCAAAGTGGCTCGGGCGGCGTCGAGGTCCGCAGGCGCGAGCAGCCAAAAGGTCGCGAGCGGGGTCGACAGGGCGCCGCTGCTGGTGCCTTGCGGGCGCGTCGCGGCGGCGGTGACGGCCGCTAGATCGGCGACCATCGCCAGCTGGGGGTTTGGGGCGGTGGGCACGGCGTCGAGGATTCCGTTGACCTTGGCCGGCAGGGTCGCGCCGACCAAGCCGATGGCGAACTCCGCTCCCACGGTGAGCCGGTTGGCGTCCGCGAGCGCCCGCGTGACCAGGACCGGGACGGGCTGCGCGGCGGCCTCTTCGTCGAACGGGACATAGACCGTCACGTTCATCAGCCGGCTGTCGGGCTTGCCGGTCACGGGCGCCGGTTGGGCATCGATGTGCACCGGCGACGCCCCGGACAGGCTCAATGTCACGCCGGCGAGATCGCCCGGACGCCAGTAGGGCGCGGTCGGCGAGGCCGAGACACCCGCGATCCGTGCCCCTGCCGGCCACCCGCCGTCGACCTGGGGGAGGGTGGCGGTGAGCTGCTGCGGGGTCGGGCCGTTCAGCTGCCCGGCCGCGAGCGAAAGCCGTTCGCCCGTCGGAAGTTCGATACGCACACGCCCGGCCAGCGGGAAGATGGAGTCGCCGACGCCGGCATTCTGGCTCGCCGAGCCGACCACGCGCACGCTGACCTCGCGGGCCCCCGCCGGGATGGGGATGCCATGTCTCGGCTGCGCCAGACCAGTCAGCGCACCTGGCCAGGCCGTCCCCGCCCGCACATCCGCGCGGGGCACGTAGGGCGCCGACGCGGCCGATGAGTCGAGCGCCAGCAGCGAGACATCCTTGCTCGCCCCGACCTCAGCCGTCGTGACATTGACCGCCATCGCCCGGTCTCGACCACCGGCGAGTGCGGCATAACTGCTGTTGAGTTGCGCGCTGCCGCGAAGCTCTTGCCCAGGTGTCACCCGAAGCGGCGCTCCGACGGCGAAGCGGGTCTGATCCTCGATGGCCCGCGTGACGGTCGCGCCCTGGGACAGGGCGAGCGCGCCCATCGCGACGCTCAGGAAGACCAGGAGTATGGCGCCCGCCTGGCCCCCCAGCCGCCGCGCCACTTGCCACGATCCCCAGGCCAGCGTGAGCCCTGGCCGCCGCGCGGCAGCGCCCGACGCGAATCGCGCCAGCAGCGGAATGATCCGCAGCCCGAGCACGCACAAACCGGCGATCACCAGAGCCGGTGCACTCAGCGTGAGCGGATCCATCCGCGGCGAGGTCGGGTCATAGCGCCGCAACTGCAGGATCCCCAGCACACCGAAGGCAATCAGCACGACATCAATGCCCGCCTTGGCCAGCCGCCCGAGCAGGGCGCTGCGCGCGGATGGGGTGGCTGACGCGCGCAGCCGCCCGGAGCGAGCCGCCGTGATCAGCACGATGACCGCCGACGCGATCCCCGCAGCCACGATCGGCCCGAGCACATCAGGGCGCATCACCCGTTCAGGGCTGGCCGTGATCTGCTCGGACAGACCGCCGAGCCGGGCCAGAGGATTCGCCACCAGGGGAATCAGCAGAATCGCCAGGGCAACAGACAGCAGCGCCACGAGCGCCGCATCAACGGCCGCCAGGGCCAGCACCTGCCAGGACGAGGCGCCCCTCGCTCGAACCAAGGCCGTCTCGCTGGTGCGCAAAGCGGCCAGTTGTAGGGCCGCCATCGTCAAGGCGACCCCGCCGAGCAGCATGAGCAGGATCGTCGGGGTGAGCAGCGCGATCCGGGTGCGGTCGGCGATATCGCGCGCCTCGGCATACAGCATGGGCGCCTGCGTGCTCACCTGCGCGTGCTTGAGGTCACCCTCGGTGAGCAGGCGCATCGAGCGCTCCGCGTCCTGTTTGTAGGCCAGCGCGTTGGCCCGGGTCACGCCCGTTTCGGGCCGCTCGATCCGCCACCGGGCGCTGACGCTGCGACCGGCGACCTTCGCGAGGTCGCCCTCGGCAAAAAGGAAAGGACCATAGAGAGTGAAACTGTCGCTGGCCTCGACGCCGGTGTTCATCAGCGGCTGATCGAGCCAGATCGGATCCGTGGGGTCGATCGCCTCGACGATGCCCGTGACGATCGCCGGCATCGTCGGCGCACCATCGGCGACGAGATCGACCAGGTCGATCGTGTCCCCGACCTGCCACCCCCCGGCCGTCGCGGCATCGCGGGGCAGCACGACCTGCAACGCGCTGGCCCCGGCGACGGGATAGGCGCCCGCGACGAGCCGGGTCCATCGGGGCAAGTCTCCGACGACGGCCAGCCGCGCGCGATCGCTCTCGGGACGAGACTGCATACCCCGGGAAATGGCCTCAAAGACCTCCGTGACCACCGCGCCGTCGTGCGCCGCCGCGGCGTCGACAACCGCGCGCGCCTGCGGCAACTGGTCCACCTTCACCGAGGCCCGCGCAGAAATCGTCGACAGCGCGGGATCGGCCGCCGTCAGCGTGCTCCGCGCAGCCGCATCCGAGACCACACCACCGAGCAGTTGGAGGAAGCCAAGGACGACCAGCGCGATGAGCGCCGTGGTGGTGAGCACGACGAGGGCACTGCGGTGATGGCGCAGGCGGGATCGACCGATCTGCAGCATCGACCCTCCTGCGAACATCCCCGACGTCGGCCCACCCTGCCACGCGCGTGACGCGCACGGATGGATCCGCTTATGCCAATAAGACGGTAGAGCAGCCCACTGACGTTGGGTCCCGGCGAACATCTCGGGGAAGCAGAACGCCCGGCCGGCCCCTGGTGTGGGGCCGACCGGGCGGTCGTATGCGGCGGTGCCGGGCGGGTCTGCCCGCGCCGCTCAGTGCACGAAGACGGGGGCCGCGGTGGCGTCCTCGTCGTCGAGCAGGTGGCTCTCCTCCTCCTTGCGGGGGAGGAAGAGGGCGGGGATGAGGGTCAGCAAGACCAGGAAGGCGGCCACGAGGAAGCTGTTGCCGAAGACCTTGCCCATCGCATCGGCCACGGCGCTGGCGAGCGCGGCCTGCCCGGCAGCCGCGTCCTGCCCGGCGGAGGCCAGGATCTCAGCGACCTTCGGGAACTGCGGAAGCAGCTGCTGAACGGCCCCCGGGGACATGCCCTTGCTCGCCTCACCGAAGGCAGCGGCCTGGGAGACCAGCGCGTCATTCTTCAGCCCGGTGGTGAGCACGACCGACATGATGGCGACGCCGACGGAGCTGGCGATCTGCTGGGTGATGTTGAGCAGGGTCGAGCCGCGGGCCACCTGGTGGGCGGTCAGCGTCTTGATCGCCGAGGTCATGATCGGCATCATCGTGCCGCCCATGCCGAGGCCGAGCAGGAACAGAACGGGGATGATGTAGCCCCAATAGGACGTCGTGCCATCCACGCGCGACAGCAGGAACATGCCGACGATGATCGCCACCAGGCCGAAGGGCACGATCTTGCCAACCGGCTTCTTGTCGGCCAACGCACCGGCGATCGGCATGGTCAACATGGCGCCGATGCCCTGCGGCGCGACGAGCAGACCGGCATGCAGCGCGTCCTCGTGACGGACATTCTGGAAGTAGGTCGGCACGAGCAGCAGGCCACCGAAGAAGGCCGCGGCGAAGATGAACATGGTGATCGTCGCAACGGTCAAGCGCCGGTTGGCGAACAGCCGCAGGTCGAGCAGCGGGTGCTCGGGCTTGAAGCTGTAGACCACGAACGCGATCAACAGCAGTAGGCCGGCGGTGCCCCAACCCATGACCTTGGCGGAGAAGAAGGTGCCTTCACCGGGGATCGACGAAATGCCGTAGAGGAACATCGCCAGACCCGGGCTCATCATCGCCATGCCGAGCACGTCGAAGCTCTCGCTCGGCTGCGGGCGGTCCTTCGGTAGCGCCCACGCGGCATACAGCAGCGCAATCAGGCCGAGGGGCAGGTTGATGAGGAAGATCCAGTGCCAGGAGACGGTGTCGATGAGATAGCCACCGAGGATCGGGCCGAGGATCGGGCCGAGCAGCATGGGGACACCGAGGATGGCCATGAGGCGGCCCATCCGGTGCGGGCCGGCCGCGCGGGTCATGATCGTCATACCCAAGGGCATGAGCAGACCGCCGCCGAGGCCCTGGACGACCCGGAACAGGATGAGCATGTCGATGCTCGTCGCCGCGGCGCACAGCACCGAGCCGGCGGTGAAGAGGCCGATGGCCAGCATGTAGAGACGCTTGGTGCCGAAGCGGTCCGCCGCCCAGCCGGTCAGCGGGATGACGGCCGCGAGGGCCAGGGTGTATGCCGTGACCGTCCAGGCGACCGTGGAGTAGGCCAGCGGCTCGCCGTTCTTGGCGAACTCGGTCTCGAAGGTGGGCAGGGCGACATTGACGACCGTGATGTCGAGGATCGACATGATGGCGCCGAGCACGACGACGCCGGCGACTTTCAGGACCGCCCCGTCGATCTTGTCGGAATACGCGTCGACGGGTGCGTCGACCGGTGCAGGGGTAGACAAGGATTTCTCCGTCTGTGGAAATGAGGTCCCGGCCCAGGGCTGCTACTCGTCCCGGTGGCGACGCTGTCTCCGGAGGCGGGTCGTGGCAAGGCGGGTGGCGACGAGGACACGCCGCAATCGGCCAATGCTAACAGTTTGAACGTTCATCGACTAGTTGGATTTGCGCGGCTCGGGCAGGAGTGAGGCCGGCAGCCCAAAGGTGCCGGGGTTAGGTTGACTCGTATGACTGGGGCCCCGGATATCGCCACGCTCAGCCAGCTGCGCGCAAGCGGGCATGAGCAGAAGTCGCTGCGCCGCGAATTGCGCGACAACCTGCTCGCCAAGCTCGCCGCCGGCGACGATCCGTGGCCCGGTCTGCACGGCTTCGAGCAGACCGTCCTCCCGCAGGTCGAACGCGCCCTCATCGCCGGGCACGACATCGTTCTGCTGGGCGAGCGCGGCCAGGGCAAGACCCGTTTGCTGCGCACCCTGACCGGCCTGCTGGATGAGTGGACGCCGGTCATCGAGGGCTCTGAACTAGGCGAACACCCCTACGAGCCGATCACCGCCGCCTCCGTGCGCCGCGCTGCGGAACTCGGCGACCACCTCCCCGTCGCCTGGCGGCACCGCTCCGAGCGGTATGCCGAGAAGCTCGCCACCCCCGACACCTCCGTCGCCGACCTGATCGGTGATGTCGACCCGATGAAGGTCGCCGAAGGCCGCCATCTCGGCGATCCCGAGACGATCCACTACGGCCTGATCCCGCGCAGCCACCGGGGCATCGTCGCCATCAACGAGCTGCCCGATCTCGCCGAGCGCATCCAGGTCGCGATGCTGAATGTCATGGAGGAGAGGGATATTCAGATCAGGGGGTATGTCGTGCGCCTCCCCCTCGACGTCCTCGTCGTCGCCTCGGCGAACCCCGAGGACTACACCAACCGCGGCCGGATCATCACGCCGCTGAAGGATCGCTTCGGCGCCGAGATCCGCACCCACTATCCGGTCGAACTCGCCGACGAAATCGCCGTCATCCGCCAGGAGGCCGACCTCGCCGCAACGGTGCCGGACCAGATCGTGGAGATCATCGCCCGGTTCACCCGGCACCTGCGCGAGTCCAGCGCGGTCGATCAGCGCTCCGGCGTTTCGGCGCGCTTCTCGATCGCGGCGGCCGAGACGGTCGCGGCGGCGGCGCTGCACCGGGCCACGATCCAGGGCGAGCCAGAGGCGGTGGCCCGTGTGGTGGACCTCGCCGGCGCCGTGGACGTCCTCGGCGGCAAGGTCGAATTCGAGACCGGGGAGGAGGGCCGTGAGCGGGCCGTCCTCGATCATCTGCTGCGCACCGCGACGGCCGAGACGGCGCGAGAAGCGTTCCGCGGCATCGACTTCCGGCTCCTCGTGGAGGCGCTGGCCGGTGGCGTGCTGGTCATGACCGGCGACCAGGTCAGCGCCGCCGACTTCCTCGACGCCCTGCCGATCCTCGGGGAGTCGGAGTTGTATGACGAGGTCGCAGCCCGCGTCTCGGCCGCCTCCGCGGGTGAGCGGGCCAGCGCCCTCGAACTCGCCCTGGAGGGGCTCTACCTCGCCAAGCGCATCGGCAAGGACTCCGACGGGTCCCGCACGGTCTACGGCGAAACCCCTTGAGCCACCGGTGAGTTCGCGTCGGGAGTCGAGGCACTCCGCATACGGACCGTATGCCGGGGGCGACCCCCTCGCGCCGCCGGTCGACCTCGGCGAGGCGCTGTCAGCGATTGGCGAGGACGTCATGGCGGGCTACTCGCCCGACCGGGCGCTGGCGGAGTTCCTGCGCCGTGGTGGTCAGAACCAGCGCGGCTTGGACGACCTTGCGCGGCAGGTCGCCGAGAAGAGGCGCGAGTTGTTGCAGCGCCACAACTTGGACGGCACCATGCAACAGGTCAAGGAGCTGCTCGACAAAGCCGTTCTGGCAGAACGCAAACAGCTCGCGCGGGACCTCGATGATGACGCGCGTTTCCAGGAGATGCGCCTTGACGGGTTGCCGCCCTCGCCGGCGGCGGCAGTCAACTCGCTCGCCGATTACCCGTGGCGCAGCAGTGACGCGCGCGCGGCATACGAGGACATAAAGGACCTGCTCGGGCGGGAGTTGCTCGACCAGCGCTTCGCCGGGATGAAACAGGCCCTCGAAGGCGCCACCGACGAGGACCGGGCCCGGATCAACGAGATGCTCGGCGATCTCAACGACCTTCTGGAGAAGCACCGGCTCGGCGAGGACACCGACCAGGACTTCGCCGATTTCATGGGCAAGCACGGTGACTTCTTCCCCGAGAATCCACAGTCCGTCGAGGAGTTGATCGACGCTCTCGCCCAGCGGGCGGCCGCCGCACAGCGGATGCTCAACTCGATGACGCCGGAGCAGCGAGCCGAGCTGATGGCGTTGTCGCAGCAGGCTTTTGGCTCACCGCAGCTCATGGACAGCCTCAGCCGGTTGGACGCCAATCTGCAGATGCTGCGCCCGGGCGAGGACTGGAACGGCGGCGAGCGCTTCCAAGGTGACGAGGGCTTGGGCCTCGGCGATGGCACGGGCGCCTTCCAAGATCTTGCCGAGCTCGATGCCCTCAGTGAGCAACTCTCCCAGTCCTATCCGGGCGCGCGCCTGGACGATATCGACCTCGACGCCCTGCTGCGCCAGCTCGGCGACGAGGCCAGCGCGGATGCCCGCACTCTCGCCGAGATCGAAAAGCAACTGCGCGAGACCGGCCTGATCAAGCGCAGTGCCGATGGCTCACTTCGTCTCTCTCCCAAGGCAATGCGCCAGCTCGGCAAGTCCCTGCTGCGCGATGTCGCCGACCGGATGTCCGGCCGACAGGGCGCCCGCGAGCTGCGCCAAGCCGGGGCGGCCGGCGAGCCGAGCGGCGCCAGCCGCGCCTGGGCCTTCGGTGACACCGATAGTTGGGATGTCACAGCCACCCTGACCAACGCCGTGCAGCGCACGGTGAGCCGCGGGATGGACGCGCGGCACGGCATACGGCTGGAACTGGACGACATCGAGGTGATCGAGACCGAGGCGCGCACCCAGGCGGCCGTCGCGCTGCTCGTCGACACCAGTTTCTCGATGGCGATGGACGGCCGCTGGCTGCCGATGAAGCGCACCTCGCTCGCGCTACACCAGCTCATCTCGACCCGCTTCCGCGGCGACAAACTGCAGCTGATCGCCTTCGGCCGACGCGCCCAGGTGATGGACATTGAGGAACTCACCGGCCTGGAACCGAAGTGGGACAAGGGAACCAACCTCCACCACGCCCTGCTGCTGGCCAACCGGCACTTCCGCAAGCACCCGAGCATGCAGCCGGTGCTCCTCGTCGTCACTGATGGCGAACCGACGTCACATCTGCACTCCAGCGGGCAGGTCTTCTTCGACTACCCGCCGCACCCGCTGACCCTCGCCCTGACGGTGCGCGAGCTCGACACGACGACTCGGTTGGGCGCCAAGGTCACCTTCTTCCGGCTCGGCGACGACCCCGGCCTGGCCCGCTTCATCGACCAGATGGCCCGACGCGCAGACGGCAAGGTGGTGGCGCCGGAGACGGACGATCTCGGCGCCGCCGTCGTCGGGAGCTACCTCGGCTCCCGCTCGACCTGGCGCTCCGCCTGGACCGGCCTCTGACCTACGCGTCCGCCACGCGCGTCCGTTGGTGGACGAGCAGCGAGACCGCGAAGATCAGGCCGCCGGCGAGGGCCAGAGCGAAGCCGACCCACGACGGGGCGGTGTAGCCGTAGCCGGCGGCAAGCACGGCGCCACCGAGCCAGGCACCGAGCGCATTCGCCACATTGAGGGCCGCGTGATTGCTCGCCGCGCCCAGGTTGCGGGCATCACCGGCGACCTGCATCAGCCGCATCTGGAGACCGACCACCAGCATGCCGGCGCAGATGGAGCACGCGAGGATCGACAGAGCTGCGGGGATCAGCCACTGTGAGGTCCAGGTGAAGAGCGCCAGGTTGGCCGCCAAGGTCGCCAGCCCGATCCCGATGGTCCGCAGGATCGACCAGTCCGCCATCCGCCCGGCGATCGGGGTCCCGACCAGCCCGCCGAGTCCGAGGACCAGCATGATGACCGGCACCACCGACGCCGGCTGTTTCGTCACCTCGGTGATCGTCGGCGCGATGTACGAGTTCATCGCGAACATCCCGCCGAAGCCGATCGCCCCCGTCAGCAAGGTCAGCCAGACCTGCAGGTTCTTCAGCGCCCGCAGCTCGCGTCGCATCGCCCCGTCAGGATGCGGATAAGACTGCGGCACAACGAGATGCACGAGCAGAGCGGAGATAAGGGCCAGTCCCCCGATCACGCCATATGCCGTCCGCCACCCGAACTGTTGCCCCAGCCAGGTGCCCGCCGGGACCCCGAGCAGGTTGGCGAAAGGTATGCCGAGCATCACCCGTGAGACCGCGCGTCCGGCCATCTGCGGCGGCATCAGGTCGACAGCAGCGAGCGATGCGACTCCGAAGAAGGCACCATGCGGCAGCCCCGCCAGGAAGCGGGCACCGACGAGCAGGCCGAAGTTCGGCGCCAGGGCCACGAGGGCATTGCCGATCGCCAGCGTGGCTAACAGGCCCGCCAGCATCGTGCGCCGCGGCCAACTGGCCCCCGCGACGGCGAGGATCGGCGCGCCGACGACGACCCCCACGGCATACGCAGCGATCGAGGCCCCGCCCGCCGGTATGGAGACCCCGAGATCGCCAGCGGTCTCCGGCAGCAGGCCCATGGCGATGAACTCGGTCGTCCCGATCCCGACCCCGCCGAGGATGAGGGCGATGATGGCGAGGTTGGTATGCCGGGCCTGGGTCACCGGCATACGGTGTCACGACTCGGGGTCCGACAGCACTCTCAGTCGGATGCTGGCGGTCAGCGCACGAGGAGCGCGAGGGCGGACAGGGCGGATGCGGCCAGCACCGCCTTCTCGAAGGCGGCCTGCGAGATGCGCCGGATCGTATGCCGCCCGAGCCAGGCGCCGATGCCGACCAGCGGGGCGAGGGCGAGCGCGCGCCATACATCGGCCCAGGCCAGCAGCCCGAGACTGGTGGAGAAGGGGATCTTCAGCAGGTTGATGCCGAAGAAGAACCAGGCGCTCGTGCCGACGAAGCGCACCTTGTCGACCTGCTTGGCGACCAAATAGACCGTCATGACAGCACCGGCGGCGTTCGCCGTCATGGTCGCGAACCCGGCGCCCATGCCCGCGGCCCACGCGGCCGCGCGGCCGTGGGCGACCTGGCCAAGGCGGTCTCGCCGGGCGTTGACGACCAGCTGCAGCGCAACCATCGCCAGCAGGAGGGCTCCAATCGACCGGCGCAAGACCGTGTCGTCGACGATCGCCAAAAAGCCGGCGCCGAGCGCCAAACCCGGCAGGACGCTCGGAATCAGGCCGCGCATCAGCTGCAGATCGCAGTCGCGTCGGTAGGACCAGATGGCGAAGAGATCGCCGACGATCAGCACCATGAGGATGGCGGCCGTCGAGGACCGGGTGGGCAGGATCGAGGCGAAGATGACCACCGAGATGACGGCCAGGCCGCCGATGGCGGTCTTGCTATAGCCGATGACGAAGGCCGCGAACCCAAAGAGCAACAGCTGTGTCATCCCCACGCCCAGATCATGTCGCGGCCAGCGGCACCGGCGCGAGTGCGCTGGTCCGCTCGTCGCAGCACGGAGCGCGAATGGCTTACGACTCGAGAGGTGGTCGACGGACCAGGTGGACGCGCTCGGATGAGCTGAGCAGCGCCCGCATGATGTCTTCCTCCGTCGCGCCGTATCCCTTGAGCAGCGCCCCGAACAGGCCACCCATCACGAGCAGGTCGGGCTTTTGACCGAAGTGACCGCCGAGCTCCAGGGCGACATACCCGTGAAGAGCTGCCCACATCTGGGCGCTGAACAAGCTGGCGTCCACCGGGTCGATGAGGTCTGCCTTGAGGATCGCCCGCGCGCGCTCGACCACCATGGCGAAGGCGGCGATGCCCGCCGGCGCATCCGCATTCATCGAGCTCTCGACCTCGGCGCGCACGCCGCGGGCATAGCGCATGACCCATTGTTACCCTCGTCACCGGCGGCCGAACTCGACGACGAACTGGCGACTCTCGGAATCTGCGACTTCGGCGGCACCATCAAGGGCGCCTATAGCGCGCACCCGCATCGCGACCCGGTAACCGGCGAATTGCACGCCGTCTCCTATCACTTCGGCATGGGCAACCAGGTGGAGTATTCCGTCGTCGACCAGCACGGGCGCGCACGCAAGATCGAACGGATCACCGTCGGCGGCAGCCCGATGATGCACGACTTCTCGCTCACCGCCGAGCACGTGGTCTTCTACGACTTGCCGGTGTCTTTGACCCGGCGATCGTCGCGTCGGGCGCCCCACGACTCTTCCGGACCGGGGTCCAAGTCTTCCTCGGGGGGATCATCGGCCGGGTCCGCATACCCGAGCCCATCCTGGACCGAATCCCGTTGGGCAACAGCGACTTTCCCTACACCTGGAATCCGAAGTATGCCGCCCGCATCGGCATCATGCCGCGCGAGGGCACCGATGCGGACGTGCGGTGGTTTGAGATCGATCCGTGCTTCGTCTTCCACCCGCTGGGGGCGTATGACGATGGGTCCCGCGTCGTGCTGGACGTCGTGCGGCACCCGCGGATGTTCGATTCGAGCCCGTTGGTGCCCAACGAGGGCGCGCCGCGCTTGGAGCGCTGGATCGTCGATCTCGAGCGCGGCTCGGTGACTCAGGAGGTGCTCGCCGACCAACCGCTGGAGTTCCCGCGCCGACGAGCGGCGACTGGGCCATCGGCACCGCTATGGCTACTCCATCGGGATCGGCGCGGGCGGCATCGCGACCGGCCAGGTCCTCAAACATGATGTCGAGCACGCGACCACCCAGACCCGTGATCTCGGGGCGGCGGTCAACGTCGGCGAATTTCTTTTCGTGCCCCGGGACGAGCACTCCGGCGAGGACGACGGCTGGCTGATGGGGACGGCATACCACCGCGACGGCGACCGCAGTGAGCTCCGCCTTCTCGACGCGGGGACCCTGGAGGATGTCGCGATCGTGGAGCTGCCGGCGCGGGTGCCGGCCGGCTTTCATGGCAACTGGATAACAACTGGCCCAGCGGGTTAGGAGGAACCCGCGAGGCTGGTTTAGCGTCGCACCTGCCGAAGCCGCGCGGTCGCCCGATCGCGCGCACGATTAGGGGGAGAGAACGAGCATGACCGAAGACATCCAGAACCCGGCCGAGCCGCTTGATGGCGTCGTCGAGGTCGCCGCGCCCAAGCGCCGCCGGGGCGTCACCATTGCCGCCGTCGGTGGCACCCTCGCGCTCGTTGGCCTCGCGGCCGGCGGTGCCCTCGCGATGAACGCCCTCAGCGGTGGCGGGCCGCAGCCGGAGGATGTCCTGCCTGCCAACACGCTCGGCTTCGCCAAGATCGACCTTGACCCGTCCAGCGGTCAAAAGATCAGCGCGCTGCGTCTGATGCGCAAGTTCCCGGCATTGAAGGATCAGCTGTCCGGCACCGATGACAACTCGGACTTGCGCAGGGTCGTCTTCGAGGCGGCCCAGAAGGAAGGCGGCCTGAAGGGGCTGTCGTATGACGCCGACGTGGCCCCGTGGATCGGCGACCGATTCGCGATGGCGGCCGTCCCCACGGCCGACGGCAAGGGCGTCGTCCCCGTGATGCTGCTCGCGTCCACCGACCAAGCTAAGGCCAAGGCCGCACTGGCCAAGGCCGCGACCGACGGCGCGGCGTGCGATGTGCTCCCCGACTTCGTGCGCTGCACTGAGAAGGCGGAGGAGCTGGCCGCGCTGGCTAGTGCCCCCGGCACGAAGCTGGTCGACTCGGCGGGCTTCAAGGGCGACATGAAGGACCTCGGCGAGGATGGCATCGTCAGCATGTGGCTCGACCTCGGGGCGGCCGTCGACCTGGCGGCCACGGAGTCGAGCGTTTCGGCACAGGAGCTCGACGCGGTCAAGGACAAGATCGGCGGCGGCCGGATGTATGCCGCCCTGCGCTTCGATGGCGCCAATGTCGAAGTCGCCGGTGCAGTTCGCGACGCCAAGGCACCGGCCGTCGACGCTAGCGGCTCCACGGAAATTGGCTCGCTGCCTGCGGACACCATCGCGGCCGTGAGCTTCAATAGCCTGGGTGAGCAAGTCAAGTCCGCGTGGGCGGACGTCCAAAAGGCCTTGGACGCCACCTCGGGCGAGAGCGATCTCACCGGCTCGATCCAGAACCAGTTCGGCATCTCGCTGCCGGACGACCTCGTGGGCCTGCTCGGCAAGCACACGACCTTCACGTTCGGCGGGATGGGCAGCGACGACATGCCCAAGATCGCCCTGAAGACCGACGGCGACCCAGCTGTGGCGCAGAAATTGGTCAACGCGGTGTCCGACCAGGGTCAGCCGCTGGGCCTGGTCGGTGACGGCCGCGTCGTGCTTGCGCTGGACCAGACGTATGCCGATGCTGTCGCCAAGGGCTCTGGCCTGGACAAGAACGAGGCCTTCGTCAACGCGATGCCGGACTACAAGAACGCCTCACAGGCGGTCTTCGTCAATATCGCCAAGGTCATCGAGGCCTTCGGCGCCGACATCCCGGCGGATATGCGCGCCAACCTCGACCCGCTGTCGGCCTTCGGCATGACCGGCACCCAAAAGGGCGGCGACTCCGACTTCACCATCCGCCTGACGACCCGCTGACCCGGGCCCCGCGCGGGCTCGGGGGCTCGGGCGCGAGGTCTCCTAACCTCTGCTAGCACAGGTTAGTCAACCCGGCCCAGCGTGAAAATTGTGCGGTGCCAGGGCTTTTCGGCCACGGCAGTGCGGTCGAACATCACGTGCTTGATCGTCGTGTACTCCTCGAAGGAGTAGGCCGACATGTCCTTGCCGAAGCCCGACTGCTTGACGCCGCCGTGCGGCATCTCGCTGATGATCGGGATGTGGTCGTTGATCCACACGCACCCGGAGCGGATCTCGGCGCTGGCGCGCATCGCGCGATAGACATCGCGGGTCCAGGCCGAGGCGGCCAGCCCGTATGCCGTGTCGTTGGCCAGCGCGATCGCCTCGTCATCGGTGTCGAAGGGCGTCACCGTGAGCACGGGGCCGAAGATCTCGTCGGTCCACACCTCATGCGCCGGAGTGACATCGGCAATCAATGTCGGCGCGTAGTAGGAGCCGGCCGCGAGGTCGCCGCCAGGGGACGTGCCGCCGGTGACGACTCGGGCATACGACCGGGCACGCTCGACCATGCCAGCGACCTTGTCGCGGTGCGCCATCGAGATGAGCGGGCCGAGATCGGTCGCGGGGTCGGGGGTGGGGCCGAGGCGCACCGCGGCATACAGATCGGCGACGCCCTCGACGAAGCGACCATGCAGCGAGCGGTGAACGATCGCGCGGGTCGCGGCGGTGCAGTCCTGGCCGGTGTTGATCAGCGAGCCGGCGACGGCGCCATGAATGGCGGCCTCGAGGTCGGCGTCATCGAATACGACGAAAGGCGCCTTGCCGCCGAGTTCGAGGTGTACGCGCTTGGCGGTCCCCGCGGCAGCTTCGAGCACCGTGCGCCCGACCCGGGTCGAACCGGTGAAGGAGACCATGTCGACGTCCGGGTGGCGCAGCAGATGCGCGCCCGCGGTGGCACCCGCGCCGGCCACGACGTTGATGACGCCGGGCGGCAGACCGGCAGCGGTCGCCGCCTCGGCGAACATCAAGGACGTCAGCGGGGTGTTCTCGGCAGGCTTGAGCACGATGGTGTTGCCGGCGGCAATGGCGGGCAGGATCTTCCACGCGGCCATCTGCAGCGGGTAGTTCCACGGCGAGATCGACCCGACCACGCCGACCGGTTCGCGGCGGATGCTGCTGGTGTGGTCAGGCGAGTATTCGGCGGTCGCCTTGCCGTCGAGATTGCGCGCGGCGCCGGCGAAGAAGGCGATGTTGTCGATGGTGCCGGGCACGTCGAACTCGGTCGCAAGCCGGATCGGCTTGCCCGCCTGCCGCGACTCGACCTCGGCGAATTCGCTTGCCCGGCGCTCCATTTCGGCCGCGAAAGCGGTCAGGACCCCCGACCGCTCGCCGGGCGAAGTGCGGGACCAGCCGTCGTATGCCGCGCGCGCCGCCCCCACTGCCGCGTCCACCTGCCCGGGCCCCGCCAAGGCATACTCCGTGATCGTCTCCCCGGTCGAGGGATCGATCACCCGGTAGGGCTCGCCGCCGTCCGCTGCCAGTTTCTCGCCATTGATGAACTGCATCACGGGGGCAGCCTATGCACCCGCCACGGTGGTGGCTCGCTCATCGCCCTTGTTGGCGTAGGTCGTGACGAGCCACCAGATGCCGAAGGCCGGCATCAACACGGTGGCGGCCACCCAAACTGGCCGCGGCGCATCACCGAGCGCCCCGAGCGGCGAGAGCGCCAGCGGCGCGAACCAGAAGACCACCGCAGCCAGGGCCAAGGCGACTCCGCGACCTGCGGCATACAAGCTCATGCCGAGCGGGACGCACCACACCCAGTGGTGGGACCACGAGACAGGAGACGCTAGGAGCGCGCCGACGGCGACGGCCAGACGGTTCCGACGGTCGTTGCGATTAACCGCAGGATGGAGCCGAGGTCCCGCCGAGCGAGCAGACACAGGGCGAAAGCGGCTGGCACCAGCTTGATTCCGGCCGCGATGCCGATCAGGATGCCGCGATATCGGCGAGGAACATTGAGCAAATCCGCAGACACCAAGGCCGCCAGGACGAGATTGACCTGGCCCTGCTGGATGGTCCGTAGCACCGGCTCGGCGAGCAGACCGACGCCCGCCGCCACGGCGATCCCGGTGCGCGTCCAGCCTAGGCTCCGACCGAAGACCCCGATGAGGACGGCATACGCGAGAGCCGACAACAGGACCAGCGCCACCGCGGCCCCAGCCCAAGGCAGCAGGGCGAACGGGACGAAGATGAGGGCCGCGAAGGGCGGATAGGTGAAGACGAGTTGTCCGTGGCCGGCGGAGCGATCGGCATACAGCGCCGACCCGTCCAGAAGAGCGCGGGCGCCGGCCCGATAGACACTCAGGTCCTGGAAGTGCGGGGGCCCGCGAAGCCAGTCGACATAGCGCCAGGACACCAGGACGAGCAGAAGTGCGACGGCGAACGCACGACGCCCCGCCCCGCCCCGCCCCGCCCGCCCCGAGCCACCATCACGCCCCGAGCCACCATCACGCCCAGAGCTTAAGCACGTGCCGTGGCGCGCGCAGGTCACGTCCGGCGAAAGCTGCGAGAGTGGGAGAGACAGGGCAGGCGAGCGGAGGGGACGCGATGACGGCGACGCAGGACGGCGCGCGGGCGGGTGGCTTCCGGATCGCGGACCGGCTCACCGCGACGAGCGGGACCGTCCACCTTGGCGGCCTGCACGCGCTCGTCCGGCTGCCACTCGACCAGCGGCGGCTCGACGAGGCGGCGGGGCGGCATACGGGCGGGTTCATCAGCGGGTATGAAGGGTCGCCCTTAGGCGGCTATGACAAGGAACTCCTACGGCTGGGTCCGCAGCTGGCGACGGAAGGGATCGTCTTCCGGCCGGCAGTGAATGAGGAACTGGCGGCCAATGCCGTGCTCGGCAGCCAACTCGCGGCCACGCGATCGACGCGGACGGTCGATGGGGTGGTGGGCCATTGGTACGGCAAGGCACCCGGCCTGGACCGCGCGACCGACGCGCTGCGGCATGGGAATCTCGGCGGGAGTTCGCCGCTCGGCGGGGTGCTTGTCATGGTCGGTGACGACGTCAACGCCAAGAGTTCGACCGTCCCGAGTGCGTCGGAGTGGGCGATGGCCGAGCTGGGTATGCCGGTGCTCGTCCCCGCGGACCCGCAGGACATCCTGCGGCTGGGGCTGCACGGCATCGCGATGTCGCGCTTCAGCGGGCTGTGGTCCGGGCTGAAGCTTGCGACCAATGTCGTGGACGGCAGCGCCACGGTGCAGCTGGGTGACCCGCCGATTGTCTTGCCCGACAACGAGATCGACGGTCGACCCTACGTGCACCAGCCGCACGCGCGCTTCCTGCAGCCCGCCCTGGCGGCGCTCGAAGAGTCGCTGCTCACCACGCGGCCGCAGCTCGCGCTGCGCTATGCCCGCGCCAACGGCCTCAACGAGATCACCGGTGATCCGAACGCCCGCGTCGGCATCGTCGCTGCTGGGCAGCGCTTCCGGGACGTCCAGGAGATGCTGGGCCTGCTCGGCGTCACGGCAGATCGCCTGTCCGACAGCGGGATTCGGTTGCTCAAGCTTGGCATGGTCGCGCCGCTCGACGCCGAGATCGTCCAGCGCTTTGCCGAGGGACTCACCGAGATCATCGTCGTGGAGGAAAAGCGCGCCTTCGTCGAGGCGGCGGTCAAGGGCATCCTGTATGGCCGTGCCCACGCCCCCGCAGTCAGCGGGCGAACCACCCCTGATGGCCACTCACTGCTTCCGCCGCAGAGCGACCTGACCGCCGCGACGCTCGCCCGAACTCTCGGCCACCGGCTCGCCGAACTCCTCCACGCCGAAACGATTGCTGCCGCGAGTTCCGCTCTGGCGCAACCGCGTTCGCGCACCCAGCTGTCGCTGACCCCGACGGCGCCGCGCACGCCATACTTCTGCTCCGGCTGCCCGCACAACCGCTCGACCCGCACCCCCCGCGACAGCCTCGTGGCCGCGGGCATCGGCTGCCACACCCTCATCGTTTTCATGGAGCCCGACAAGGTCGGCGATGTCATCGGCTTCACGCAGATGGGCGGCGAGGGTGGTGCCTGGATCGGCATGTCGCCCTTCGTAAGCGACGAGCACCTGACCCAGAATCTCGGCGACGGCACCTTCCACCACTCCGGCAGCCTCGCCGTGCGCGCGAGCGTCGCGGCGGGCACGAATATCACCTACCGCATCCTCTGCAATGGCGCGGTCGCCATGACCGGCGGGCAAGACATCGTCGGCGGTATGGCCGTGCCAGACCTCGCCCGCGCCCTGCTCGCCGAGGGCGTCACAAAGGTCGCGATCACGACCGAGGACCCGAGCCGGTATGCCGAGGCGCGCCTGCCAGAGGGCGTGCGCGTCCACCATCGCGACGACCTCGACCAGGTGCTCGCCGACCTCGCTGCCATCCCCGGCACGACGGCTCTGCTGAACGACCAAGAATGTGCAACGGAGTTGCGGCGCAAGCGCAAACGCGGCCTCGTGACCGCGCCAACGCGACGCGTCGTCATCAATGAGCGCGTCTGCGAGGGCTGCGGCGACTGTGGCGCGAAGTCGAACTGCCTCTCGGTTGTCCCCATCGACACCGAGTTCGGTCGCAAGATCGCCATCCACCAGGCATCCTGCAACCAGGACTTCTCCTGCGTCGACGGCGACTGCCCGTCGTTCCTCGAGGTCATCCCGGGCAAGACGCCGAGCCCCCGCGGGCGAGCGACGGCCCTGGCGGCTACGGACCTGCCCGAGCCCACGCCGCTTCGGCCCGGCGCACCCGTCAACATCCGCCTTATGGGCGTCGGCGGCACGGGGATCGTCACCACGGCGCAAGTGCTCGCCGTCGCGGCCACGAATGCCGGCCTCTACGTGCGCGGCCTCGACCAACTCGGCCTTTCTCAGAAGGGTGGCGCGGTCATCTCCGACCTGCGCCTGCGCCCAGAACCGACCGAGGGGAGCAATGTCCTCGGCCTGGGCGAGGCCGACCTCTACCTTGGCGCCGACCTGCTCGTGGCCGCCGCACCGGCAAATCTCGCCATCACTGATCCAGCGCGGACCTGGGCCGTGGTGTCCACCTCCAAGGTTCCCACTGGTGCGATGGTGGCCGATCCAGGCGTGACCTTCCCCGCCCTCGATCCCCTCACCGCGAGCCTTCGCGAGCGCATCCGCCCCGACAGCATCCTGCTCGACGTTCGCCACCTGACGACGACGCTCTTCGGCGGGGACCAACTCGCCAACACTTTCCTCCTCGGCGTCGCGGTCCAAGCCGGTGCCCTCCCGATCCCACCGCGCGACATCGAAAATGCCTTGCAGCAGAACGCCGTCGCCGTCGAGGCCAATCTGCAGGCCTTCCGTTGGGGCCGGATGTATGCCGCTCAGCCCGACCGGGTGCTTGCCCTCACCGCCGCTCCCGAACCGGCCGCCCCGCCCACGGCAGCGGTCGCCTTGGTGCGTGCGGCGGGCCTGCCCACCGAGGGTGACCTCGGCGACCTCCTAGCCCGTCGGGCGGGCGACCTGATCGCCTACCAGGACACGGCATACGCCCGCACGTTCCTGACCCACCTCGCCCACGTCCACCGGCGCGAGCAGGCGGCCGTGCCGGACCCCGACGCTCCCCTCACCCGGGCGGCGGCGGTCGGCCTGCACAAGCTGATGGCCTACAAGGATGAGTACGAAGTCGCTCGCCTCTCCACCGATCCCGCTGTGGGAGAACGGATCCGGGCCGAGTTCGGCGACGACGCGGCATACCGCTTCCGCCTCCACCCGCCCGCGCTGCGCGCCCTCGGGATGGACAGCAAGATCGCGCTCGGCCCGTGGTTCGAGCCCGTGTTCAAGAGCCTGTATGCCGCGCGCCGCCTCCGCGGCACGCCCCTCGACCCCTTCGGCCGGGCCCGCGTCCGGGTGGTCGAGCGGACCCTGATCGAGGAGTATGTCGCCGCCCTCGCCTCCGCGACCGCCCACCTGAGACCCGACAACCGCCCCGCCGTGATCGCGCTCGCCGAGCTCCCGGACCTCGTGCGTGGCTATGAGGACGTGAAGCTGCGCAATGTCGAGGGCTTCCGGGCCGCTCTGGCCGAAGGATTGGACGCTATCCGCGCCACGCCAGTCGCGGCGAACCATGCGCCAGACTGAGGCGCATGAGCCGCCAGCCCGGAGAGCCGCTGCACCGCACCGCCAAGGACCTCGTCGACGCCGCGATGGAGCGCATCGAGACGATCCCGCTTGCGCAGGCCGAGGCGCTCCTCGATGATCCCGACGTCCTCATCGTCGACATCCGGGACCCGCGCGAGTTGGAGAAGCTCGGGACCATCCGCGGGGCTTACTCCGCGCCGCGCGGGATGTTGGAGTTCTGGATCGACCCGGCGAGCCCGTACTACAAGCCGGTCCTCGACGACGGCCGCAAGCTGGTGCTCTATTGCGGCTCCGCGTGGCGCTCAGCGCTCGCCACCGCCGTGCTTAACGATATGGGCCGCACCGATGTCGCCCACCTCGAGGGCGGCTTCACCGCATGGAGCAAGGCCGGGCTGCCCGTCGAGCCCCACCAGGCTCGGCGCGGCTGAGCCGAGCGGCGGCCAACGCAAGAGGCCCGGCGCTTTCGGCCCACAAGGGTGAGCGGGCGCCATACAGTCGGCCCATGACGACTGACGCCCCCGAGAACAGCACCGGCGAGACCAGCGACGTCGACGCCAACCCCGCCGCCAAGATCGCGCCCGCGCGCATCGCCCACATCGTCTTGTCCGAGTCGTTCGTCGAACACCACGGCCCGGAGCACGTGCAGGCGTATGTTGACGCGGTCGTCGCAGCCCAGGTCGACGCGCAGACGATGGACGAGGACGCCGTCGCCACCCGCATCCGTGAGCGCCTCGACGCCGTGGGCCTCGCGATCCCGGACGAGTCCTATCGCAACCTCGCCAAGCAGGTGCACGACAGCACCGGCGTCGCGATCAGCACCGATGGCGGCGAGGTGCTGCATGGCGACCCGGCGGTCTCGGCCGATGTCCACGAGCCCGATGTGCGCGGCACCGATGACCCCGACGACCCGGATCGGCCCTTCTACTCCTGACGCTTACCGGCAAGTAGGTCTGAGCTTTGGCACCACATATGGGGCCAAAGCTCAGACCTTCAGTTCGCCCAGGCGCGGGCGTTGCGGAACATCCGCAGCCAGGGACTCGGCTGGTCGAGCGGGCCGTCGGTCCACGACATTTGGATGTTGCGCTGGACGCGCTCGGGGTGCGGCATCATCGCGGTGAATCGGCCGTCCGGGGTGGTCACCGCCGTCAGCCCGTCGGGCGAGCCATTGGGATTCCCAGGGTATGCCGTGGCCACCGCCCCGGTCGCGTCGACGAAGCGCATGGCTCGGTGGACCTGCTCGGGGTCGCCTTGCGCGGAGAAGTCGGCGAATCCCTCACCATGCGCCACCGCGATCGGGAGCAGTGAGCCGGTCATCCCCGCGAAGAAGAGCGAGGGTGAGTCGAGCACCTCGACGAGGGACAGGCGGGCTTCATACTGCTCGGACTTGTTGCGGGTGAACCGCGGCCACGCGTCGGCGCCGGGGATGTGCTCGGCGAGCGCGGCGAACATCTGGCAGCCATTGCAGATGCCCAGACCGAAGGTGTCCGCCCGGGTGAAGAAGGCGTGGAAGGCGTCCGTCAGCTCGGGATGGAACAGGATCGAGCGTGCCCAGCCCTCGCCGGCCCCGAGGGTGTCACCATAGGAGAAGCCACCCGCCGCGACCAGGCCCGTGAAGTCACGCAGGTCCGCGCGGCCGGTCATCAGGTCGGTCATGTGGATGTCGTATGCCGTGAACCCCGCCGCGTCGAAGGCGAAAGCCGTCTCGACATGGCTGTTGACGCCCTGCTCGCGCAGGATGGCGACCTTGGGTCGGGCACCAAGATTGAGGTAGGGCGCCGCAATGTCTTGCGCTGGATCGAAACTCGGCTGCACAACCAGACGACTCTCGGAAGAGCCCAGGCGGGCGAGAGCGGAGTGTTCCTCGTCCGCGCACTCGGGGTTGTCGCGCAGTGCGCTGATCCGCCAGGAGACCTCATCCCACGCCGCCGCGAGATCCTGCAGCGACTCATCGAGGAGCGGGCCGGCCGTGCTCGACACGCTAACGCGCGGCTGGTGATGGGTCGCGCCGAGCACGTGGACGAGATCGCCGAGTCCGTGATCGCGCAGGATCGCGACGGCTTCGGTGGCGCGCTCGGATGGCACGGCGAGGACGGCGCCGAGTTCCTCGGCGAAGAGCGCGGCGACCTCACCGCCGGGCGAGCGCCGCACCAGGGGCGCCAGGTCGATGTCGATGCCGATGCCGCCCGCGAAGGCCATCTCGCAGATCGCGGCCCAGAGTCCGCCATCGCTGCGGTCGTGGTATGCCGCGACAATTCCCTTGTCCCGCAGGCTATTCAACGCATCGACGAGGGCGACCAATCGCGCCGGGTCATCGAGATCGGGCACCGTCGCGCCTAAGGCGTTCTCGGTTTGGGCGAGGATCGAGCCGCCGAGCCGGTGCTTGCCCGCGCCGAGGTCGACGAGGATGAGCACCTGGTGTTCGCCCGCCGCGGGCGTGAGGGTCCCCCGAACATCGGGCAGCGTCGCGAAGGCCGTGACGACGAGCGACACCGGTGACGTCACGGAATGCTGGACGCCGTCGTCGCCCGCCCACTTGGTGCGCATCGAGAGCGAATCCTTGCCGACCGGCACGCTAATGCCCAGGGCCGGGCACAGTTCCATCGCCACGGCCTGCACGGTGTCATAGAGCGCGGCGTCCTCACCCGGCTCCCCGCACGCCGCCATCCAGTTGCACGATAACTTGATGCCGCGCAACGAGATTGGCGCCGCCAGCAGGTTGGTGATGGCCTCTCCGACCGCCATCCGTCCCGACGCCGGAGCGTCGAGAGCAGCCAGGGGCATCCGTTCGCCGGTGGCCATCGCCTCGCCCTCGAAGCCGGTCAGGTCCGCGAGAGTGACCGCGACATCAGCGACCGGCACCTGCCACGGGCCGACCATCTGATCGCGATGGGTCAGCCCGCCGACGGTCCGGTCCGCAATGGTGATCAGGAAACGCTTGCTAGCCACGCTCGGGTGGCGCAGCACGGCATAGGCCGCCCCCCGGAGATCGACCCCGGAGCCGTCGAAGTCATCGCCCGACCGATCCACCCGCGCGACATCGCGCGTCATTCGCGGCGGCTTGCCGAGCAGCACCTCCATCGGCATATCGACGGCGAACTCCTCGCCGGGCTCGCCCTCGACGTCAAAGCTCAGGCGCAACTGGCCGTCCGAACGCGCCTGTCCGACAACGGCATACGGGCAGCGCTCTCGCTCGGCGAGCCGCCGGAACAGCGGCAGCGACTGGGGCGCGATGGCCAGGACATAGCGTTCCTGGCTCTCGTTGCTCCAGATCTCCTTGGGCGAGAGCCCGGACTCGGCCTGCGGCACCAGGTTCAACTCGAAGCGGGCGCCGAGCCCGGCATCGTCGACGAGTTCGGGGAAGGCATTAGACAGCCCGCCCGCTCCCACATCGTGGATCGCCAAGATCGGGTTGCCCTGGCCGAGCGCCCAGCAGTGGTTGATGACTTCCTGCGCTCGACGCTCCATCTCGGGATTGCCGCGCTGCACCGAATCGAAGTCCAGCGCAGCAGTATTCGCGCCGGCCGCCATGGACGAGGCTGCCCCACCGCCCATGCCGATCCGCATACCCGGGCCTCCGAGTTGCACGAGGAGGCTCCCCTCGGGGAAGGCGATCTTGTCGGTCTGACCGGCATCGATCGTGCCGAGTCCACCGGCGCTCATGATCGGCTTGTGGTAGCCGCGGCGGACACCATCGACCTCTTGCTCGAAGACCCGGAAGAAGCCGCCGAGACCTGGCCGCCCGAACTCATTGTTGAAGGCCGCTGCTCCGAGCGGCGCTTCGATCATGATGTCGAGAGGCGTCGCGATATGCCCGGGCGCATCGGCTTCCCTTGTCTCCCAGGGCTGTTCAGCACCGGGGATTCGCAGGTTCGACACCGCGAAGCCGGTCACGCCTGCCTTCGGCTGCGACCCACGACCGGTGGCGCCTTCGTCACGAATCTCGCCACCGGCTCCGGTTGCCGCGCCGGGGAAGGGCGAAATGGCCGTCGGGTGGTTGTGCGTCTCGACCTTCATCAGCACATGCACTTCGCCCTCGCGGGCGGCATACGCGCTGGGACCGTCCGGGCCACCCTCGGGCAGCCACCGGCTGCGCACCGAGCCCTGCATGATCGAGGCATTGTCTTTATACGCAACGATCGTGCCCTCGCCGGCCACGCGTTCGGTGTGCCGGATCATCCCGAACAGCGAATTCGGCTGCGGCACACCGTCAATGACGAAGTCCGCGTTGAAGATCTTGTGCCGGCAGTGCTCGGAATTGGCCTGGGCGAACATCGTCAACTCGGCATCGGTGGGATTGCGACCCAAGCCAGTGAAGGCTTCGACGAGATAGTCGATCTCGTCCTCCGCCAGCGCCAGGCCGTATGCCTCATTGGCCGCCTCGAGCGCCGCGCGGCCGTGTCCCAGCACATCGATATGCGCCATCGGCTCGGCCTCGCGCTCGTCGAAGAGCGCCGCCGTCGCGGCCAACGAGGGCAGCGCGGTTTCGGTCATCCGGTCGTGCAGGATGTCGGCGCAGGCCGCCCACTCATCCTCGGTGAGCGGCATACCTGTGAGGAGATACTCCGTCGCCCGCTCGACCCGCACGATCGGAACACCGCAGTTGTGGACGATATCGGTCGCCTTGCTCGACCACGGCGAGATGGTGCCGAGCCGCGGGGTGACGACGACAAGCGTGCCCGCGGAGGCGGGCGGGCCGGCATACGGCGGGCCATAGGTCAGCAATCGCGCGAGGGTCGCCGCGGCCTCGCTGGTCAGCGGCCCCTCACTGGCGACCGTGTGCACATAGCGCGCGGCGACGCCGCTCACGCTGGGGGCGGCGACGACGAGCCGCGCGAGCAGGGCGCGGGCGCGGAAGTCCGAGAGGGCGCTGCCGCCGTCGAAGGTCGTCAGGGTCAGGTGGGTCGAGCTCACCGGGCGTGCTCCTGGTCGGGCCGGACGGGCATACCGCCGATTCTCTCAGGTGGCGCGCCCGCCAGGGTCACGGGACCAGGACTCCCGCCGGGTAACAGAAGTCGTCTCCTCCCGGGCGAGTGAGCGTCGAGGAGGTGAGCCGGGCGCCGGTGGCCGCGTCATAGGTCTGCAGCACAAAGGTATTCGGATCGCCGCCGTCGTCACCGACCAGCGCGAGCCTCCCGCCCCGGACGGTGAAGCCGAGGATGCCGGCGTCCAGGTCATAGCCGGTCACGGCGGAAGTGGCAAGATCGACCCGCGAGATGTGCCGCAGACCGTCGATGGCGCCATAGGCGGGATTGATGAAGGTGTGGCCGACATAGAGCGTGTCGCCCTCCATCGTCAGCAGGTAGGGCGTGTTCGCGCCGAGGTAGATGCGGCGCTCGGACATCGTCGCGGGGTCGAGGACGACGAGTTCGTGGCCCGGCCGGTCGCCCTCGTGGGTGGCAGTGAGGGGATAGATGAGTCGGCCGCCATGCACGATTGGCGAGCCGGTGACGAACTCGCCGCCGGGGAGGGGCTGCTCCGAGACCACGGTCAGGGTCTCGGCATCGAGCGTGATAAGCCGCGATGTGGCCTGGCCGGGAGCAGGTTGCGTGATGCCGAAGAGTCGAGCAGGGGATCCGTCGCCGCTGCGCTGGAGCGCCAGAGTCGTCACGACCTGGCCGGGGAGTTGGCGCTCGGCGAGTGCCTTGCCCTGCCGATCGCTGCGGGTGATGTGGGCGACCCCGTTCAAGACGTATGTCGTGTAGAAGCTCGCGCCATCCGCCACCAGCGAGAGCGGGTTCACCACGCCGGCCAAGCGGATCGGGGTGGCCGTGCAGTCGGTGAGCGAGAAGTCGACAACATGGGCCTGGTCCTTGCGGACGTCGCCGACGGACAGCATGAAGACGTGGTCGCCGACCCGCTGACCGTTGACTTGGCCGGGGTAGAGGCCCTTGATCTTGGCCGTGGCCACCACCGCTTCGGTGTCCTGGACCTGCGCCACGAACCGGCTCGGCGCGGCATCCTCGCTTGACCACGCCACGATCGGCGCGCTCGGGCACGCCGCGGCCGCGGCGTCGGCCTGGCCCGAGGTGCTGCAGGCGGCCAGGAGCGGCGCAGCCAGGAGGGCGGCGAGTGCGGCGGTGATTGCGCGGTGCATGGGGTCGTCTCCTCGTCGGTGGCTACTCCTCGAAGTAGACCGTCGAACCCGCCGGTCGCGCCTGAGCACGAATGCTCAACCGGCCGCTGTGGCCCCCCGCGCCTGCGCGATGAGTGCCCCTAGCGAGCGCCGTTGGGCACCATCCGGGGCGAAGTTCTCGGGGGCCAGCCACGCGTCATACGCACCGGCAAGGGTCGGCCACTCGCTGTCGATGATGGAGAACCAGTCGGTGTCGCGGTTGCGGCCGCTATAGACCATGGCCTGCCGGAAGCGGCCCTCATAGGTGAAGCCGAGGCGCGCGGCCGCCGCCCGGGACGGCTCGTTGAGCGAGTCGCACTTCCACTCGTAGCGGCGATAGCCAAGATCGTCGAAGATGTGCCGCGCCATGAGGATGAGCGCCTCGGTCGCCGCGGTCGTGCGCTGCAGCGCGGAGGAGAAGACGATCCCGCCAACCTCCACGACCCCATTTGCCGGGTCGTTGCGCAGGAAGCTCGCCACCCCGAGCCCGGCGCCGGTCGGGCTCAACACCGCATGCGGCGCCGCGGCCGGTCGGTTGAGTTGGTCGACCAGGAAGCCCTCGAAGGCCGCGCGGCTCATGTCCGGTGGGTATGGGTAATAGGTCCAGTTCCGCGGGTCCGAGGCGGTGACCATCGGGCCATAAAGCAGGTCGGCGTGCGCCGCCGTCAGCGGCTCGAGCCGCACGTGGCGGCCCACCAGGGTCGTGGGTATGACGCTCGCTCGCCCCTCCCAGCCCGGCACCGCATCGCCGATCGGCTGGCCAAAGTCGTTGTGCCTCATGGTCGAACCGTAGCCGGGGCCTCGCGGTTGCGACACTAGGTGATGTCCCGGCGGGCGTAGCCCCACCACCCCGCGGCGAGCAGGACAGCTGCGACCAGACACTCCACCACGACGGGGGTCCACGACATCGCGTCGGCAGGCAGGCGCGGCAGGTAGCCGAAGGGCGTGGCGTCGAGCAGGCGTTGCGGGAAGCCGAGCACCCCGCCGATCCAGTTGACGACGACGGACCACGCGGTCACCGCCCACGGCAACCAGCGCAGCCGCGGCGCCAGACCGTGCACCGCCACGGCGAGCGCCACGATGAGCAGCACGCCCGGCGACTGCACGAGCCCCGCCCCGGCCAGCCGCGCCAGCGCGCCCGGGTCCCCATCGCGCACCGCCTGTGGCACTGCCAGCAGGACGGCGCTCACGACGACGAGGGCGACGGGGACGAGGAGGGCGGGCACGGCATACGCCCTGAGCAGGGCGGTGCGGGAGGTGGCGGTCGAGAGCACCAGTTCGGCTCGGCCGCTGTCCTCTTCGCGGCGCAGCCGGTCGAGCAGCGAGAGCCCCACGAGCGCGATCAGCACGATGAGGATGCCGAGCATCGCGACATAAAAGGCATCGCTCAGCAGCTTCGCGCCGCCTCCCATGCGCCGGAAGCGCTCGGCCAGCGTGCGGTCTTCAGCCACCTGGTCGAAGACGTTGGACAGCGTGCCGATGACCAGCGAAAAGATCCCGAAGCCGAGCACGCTCCACAGCACGCTGCCGCGATCGAGGCGCCACGCGAGCGCGCCCGCAGACCGCAGGCCCGCCAGCGCCCCAGCCGGCCCGGGCTTGGTGGCCCGCAGACCGGCGCCGAAGTCCCGACGCGATTCCAGCGTGATCGCCAGCGCCACGAGACCCGCGCTGACAACCAACGGCACGATGAGCACCCACCAGCGCTCACCGGCATACGGGCGGACATAGGGCGCCCATTCCACCGGCGAGAGCCACCCGAGCCGGCGCAGCCCGGAGCCCTCCGACGAGCCGTCCGCGAGGGCGCGCAGGAGGTATGCCGCCCCCACCGCTCCCATCGCCATCCCTCGGGCGGTCCGCGCCGATGAGGTGAGTTGCGCGGCGACCGCACCGACGCCGGCGAAGACCACACCCGTCGCCGCGATCGCAAGGCCCATGGCTAGCGAGCCGGTCAGCGGGGTGCCGAGCCCGGTCATCGAGCCGGCGATGAGCAGCCCGAGGAGGAGGCAGGCGCCGGTCGCGGTCAGCAGCGCCGCGGCGAGCGAGGCGTGCCGACCGATGGCGCCGGAGCGCAGCAGTTCGGTCCGGCCGGCTTCCTCCTCGGCGCGGGTGGCGCGCAGCACGCCGAGGGCGGCCATGATCGCCGCGCACGTCGCGACGAAGCCGCCGACGCGCCACATGACGAAGCCGCCGACCTGCAGCAGGTCGTAGGGCGGGCCGAGAATCGCGCGCATCGTCGGATTGCTCGCCAGTCCGACGGCGACCTCGCGGCCGGCCGCGTCGTCGGAAATGATCGCGCGGTATGCGGATGCCGTGGCGGGCAGGAAGCTCCACAGCACGAGCACCCACACGAGCCAGAACCATCGGTCGGCCCGCAGCGCGCGCCGCACGAGCAGGCGGGTTCCGGTGAGCGACATGCGGGTCATCGGGCGCCGTCGTAATGCTGGAGGAAGAGTTCTTCGAGCGTCGGCGGCGTCGCTGTGAGGGTGCGTATGCCGTGGCTCGCCAACTCCCCCACCACCGCCCCGATCTGGGTTTGGTCGGCCAGGAGGGTGACGCGATGACCGTCGACAGTCACATCGTGGACCCCGGCACGTTGCGCGAGAGCCGTTGGCGGAGAGTCGAGTTCACAGACAATCTGCGTGCGGCTGAGGTGCCGCAGGTCCTGCAGCGTGCCGCTCTCCACGACCTTGCCGGCGCGGATGATGCTCACGTGATCGCAGAGCGTCTCCACCTCCGAGAGGATGTGGCTGGACAGCAGAACGGTCTTGCCGCGCTCGCGGGCGGCACGGACATACTCCGTGAACACCCGCTCCATCAGCGGGTCGAGACCCGACGTCGGCTCGTCGAGCAGCAGCAGGTCGACATCACTCGCGAGCGCCGCGACCAGGGCGACCTTTTGCCGGTTGCCCTTCGAATAGGAACGGCCCTTCTTGGTCGGGTCGAGGTCGAAGCGCTCGATTAACTCCGCCCGCCGAGCGGTGTCCAGCCCCCCACGCGCGCGGCCGATCAGGTCGATGATCTCGCCGCCGGTCAAGTTCGGCCAGAGGGCCACATCGCCGGGGACATACGCCAGCCGCCGGTGCAGTGTCGCGGCCTGCGACCACGGGTCTGCGCCAAGCAGAGTCGCTCGGCCGGAGTCGGGCCGCAGCAGGCCGAGCAGCACCCGGATCGTTGTGGACTTGCCGGACCCATTGGGTCCGAGGAAGCCGTGCACCTGCCCCGCCTCGACCGTCAAATCGAGCCCGTCCAGGGCGCGGGTGGAGCCGAAGGTCTTGACCAAACCGGCAATATCGATGACGGCACTCACATACCTCATTCTGCGCCTGAATGACGCGCCGGATGCCCGCGGCGACCGATTCTTCGCCGGCGTCGAGATCGGGAAACACGCCGCGGAACGGGTCTCGCCGTCGGCGTGTTGCCCGAACTCGTCGGTGGGTGAGCGCTGGGTGCTGCGCCGCGAACTGTGATCGCCGAGGTCGAACTGCTAGCGTGCTCTCACAGACAGGGGAGCGCCACCAGGGCGCTGAGAGTGCGCGCGAGCGCAGACCCTCGGACCTGATCCGGTTCGCACCGGCGTAGGGAGTCGGGATTCTCCTCGGCAACAGCCGAGCCCTCCGAAAAGGAGGACACGACACATGACCACCACGCGTATGCCGCACGCCGCCCTCGCGACGATGCGCACCACCGCGCGCGCGACCCTCGCCACCACCCTGGCCGTTGTCGCCCTCGCGGCCTGCTCCTCGGGCTCGACCAAGACCACCTCAACGACTAGCACCGGCACCACCTCGAGCAGCAGCTCCGGCGAGACGACCGAACCGACGCGCGCCGACACCCTCACCGTGCTCACGCACGACTCCTTTGCCCTCAGCGATAAGGTCAAGGAGCAGTTCGAGAGCGACACCGGCATCAAGGTCGTCTATGTCGCGCAGGGCGACGCGGGCAGCCTCGTCAATCAACTCATCCTCACCAAGGACGCCCCGCTCGGCGATGTGGTCTTCGGCATCGACAACACCTTCGCCTCCCGTGCGGCGAAAGCCGGTGTCCTAGAGCCCTATTCGGACCCGGCCCTGCCCGATGGCGCTGAGGCATTCAACGCCGAAGACGGCCATCTGCTAACGCCGATCGACTATGGCGATGTCTGCGTCAACGCCGACAAGGGCTGGTTCGAGAAGAAGGGTCTGAAGATCCCGGCGTCCCTCGACGATCTGGCGGACCCGGCATACAAGGACCTGCTCGTTGTGGAGAATCCGGCCTCCTCCTCCCCCGGACTCGCCTTCCTCGCGGCCACCGTCGGCGCCAAGGGGCAAGACGGCTATCTCGCCTATTGGGAAAAGCTGAAGGCCAATGGCGTCAAGGTCGCCAAGGGCTGGACCGAGGCTTACACCGGCGACTTCTCCGGCTCGTCCGGCAAGGGCCCGCGCCCGCTCGTCGTCAGCTACGCCACCTCGCCGGCCTTTGAGGTCGACAAGGGCGCCACCGCCTCGCGCACCGTGGCACTGCTCGACACCTGCTTCCGGCAGGTGGAGTATGCCGGCGTCCTCAAGGGCTCCCTCAACGAGGTCGGCGCGCAAAAGTTCATCGACTACCTGCTGACCAAGGGGGTCCAGAGCGAGATCCCCGAGCAAATGTATATGTACCCCGTCGACAAGGCCGTCGATCTGCCCGCCGATTGGGTGAAGTTCGCGCCGCTGTCCGACAAGCCGATCAATGTCGACGCCACCACCATCGGTGACAACCGCGAGGCGTGGATAAAGGCTTGGACCGCAACGGTTCTCGGCTAACACACTCCGCAAGCCTCGACATGACCACGACCACCCAGCCCCCGGCGCTCACTCACGGTCGGGGCACCTGGGGGCGCACCGGGCAGACGCTGGCCTGGCGGGCGGGGTGGACGCTCGCGGTCGTCATACCCCTGGTCTTCCTGGCGATCTTCTTCGCCTGGCCGGTCGCCGCGCTCGTCGCGCGCGGCTTCTCCTCAGACGGCACGAGCACGCTCGGCGCGGTGGCCGAGGTGCTCGGGTCCGCCCGCACCTGGCGGATCCTGCGGACCACCCTCACCCTCGCCATCCTTGGGTCGGCGGCCTCGGTGCTGCTCGGGATTCCCGGGGCCTATCTGCTGTATGCCGTGCGATTCCCCGGCCGCGGGCTGCTGCGCGCGCTCGTGACGGTGCCGTTCGTCCTGCCGACGGTAGTTGTCGGGGTCGCGTGGGTGGCGGTGCTCGGCCCGTCCGGCCCCCTCGCCGGACTGGGGCTGGAGGAGAGTCTGCCGGCGATCGTGCTCGCGCTGGTCTTCTTCAACTATGCCGTCGTCGTGCGCACGGTCGGCGGGTTATGGAGTCGGCTAGACCCGCGCGCGGTCGAGGCTGCTCGGTCGCTCGGAGCCAGCCCGGCGCGGGCTTTCCGCACCGTGACACTGCCGGCGTTGATGCCGGCCATCGCGTCCGCAGCGGCCCTAGTTTTCCTGTTTTGCGCCTCCGCCTTCGGCATCATCATGGTGATGGGCGGAGTGCGATACAGCACCATCGAAACCGAAATCTGGTATCAGACAACCCAATTGCTGGACCTGCCCGCCGCCGCGGCCCTGTCGATCACACAACTGATCGTCGTCACGCTGGCTCTGCTCGCGACATCGTGGACGAGTGCGCGGCAGGAGCGCGCGCTGCGCTTGCGCGGCGATGCCTCCTCGGAGCGCCGGTGGGTATGGCGGCGGGATGCCTTCGCGACGCTGGTCACCGCGGCCGTTGCCCTAGGTGTACTGGCGTTGCCGATGGTGACATTGGTGGTGCGCTCGTTGCGGTCGCGGGACGGCTGGACGCTGGAGCACTATCGCGCGCTCGGGACGACCGTCGGCCGCTCGCTCCCGGTGCCGGTCTGGGTAGCCATCCGCAACTCGATCGTCGTGGCGCTGCAGGCGACTCTCATCGCCCTGGTGCTCGGCGTGCTCGTGAGTCTGGTCGTCAGCCGACGGCCACGCAAGGCAGCGGCACGGCGTGGATTGCGGCTCCTGGACTCGGTTTTCATGTTGCCGTTGGGGGTATCTGCCGTGACCGTCGGCTTCGGATTCCTCATCACCTTGAACCGGCCTCCGCTGGATCTGCGGCAGTCAATGATCCTCATCCCGATTGCTCAGGCGATCGTCGCGCTGCCGCTCGTCGTCCGCTCGATCCTGCCGGTGCTGCGCGCCATCGACCCGCGCCAGCGCGAAGCCGCCGCCACGCTAGGTGCCGCGCCAGGGCGGGTTCTGCGAACCATCGACGGCCCCTTCCTGCTGCGCGGCATCGGGTTGGCTGCTGGATTTGCCATGGCGACCTCGCTGGGTGAGTTCGGCGCGACCTCCTTCCTCGCGCGACTCGATCGGCCAACGCTGCCGGTCGTGATCTTCCGGCTCATCGGACGCCCAGGGGAAGCCAATTTCGGTGCGGCACTTGCGGCTTCGGTGCTGCTCGCCGTTCTGACCGCAACCGTCATGGTGATCGCGGAGCGTGTCCGCCCGGCCACAGCGAGCGAACTATGAGCTTGGGCAACCTCGGGTCAGGACTGGCCGTGCGCGATCTCGTCGTGCGCTTCGGGAACACCACCGCCGTCGATCATGTCGACCTCGATCTGGCTCCCGGGGAGATCCTCGCGCTGCTCGGTCCGTCCGGCTCCGGGAAGTCCTCGCTGCTGCGCGGCATCGCCGGGCTCGAGCCGCTCGCGGGCGGCCTCGTGGCCTGGGATGACGTCGACCTCACGAATGAGCCGGTGCATCGGCGCGGGTTCGGCGTGATGTTCCAGGACGGGCAGCTCTTCCCGCACCGCGATGTCGGCGGCAATGTCGCCTACGGCATCGAGCATCTCTCGCGGGCCGAGCGGGCCCACCGGGTGGGTGAGCTGCTCGACCTCGTCGGGCTCACGGCGTACGAACGGCGCGCGATCACCACCCTCTCCGGCGGGCAGGCGCAACGGGTCGCCCTGGCGCGTTCGCTCGCGCCGCACCCGCGGCTGCTGCTGCTCGACGAGCCGCTATCCGCCTTGGACCGCGCCCTGCGCGAGCGCCTCGTCGGCGTGCTGCGCGACACGCTCAAGGCGACAGGCACGACGGCGATCTATGTCACCCACGATCAGGACGAGGCCTTCGCCGCCGCGGATCGGGTGGCGGTTATGGGCGCCGGGCGGGTCCTGCGGATCGGGACCCCGCGGGAGGTATGGCGTGACCCCCGCTCCGAGACGGTCGCCGCGTTCTTGGGTTATGCGCCGATCATCTCGGCGCAGACCGCGCTCGCCCTCGGCTGGCCCGACGGGCTGGGGTATGCCGCCCGCGTCGCCCTGGGGCCCGATGCTTTGCGCGTCGCGGACACGGGCGCGACGGTGGCGGTGGTCGAGCAACTCGACCGGCGCGGGCATACGGCCGTGCTTGTGGACCTGCCCGACGGGCAGCGCGCGACGCTGCGCTCCCCGGTGCATGTCGAGGCCAGGCACCTCGCCGTCGCCCTCGATCCGGCGCACTGCGCGGTGCTGCCCGGCGAGGCTGACGCAGGCTAGCGGGGGACTTCTCGTGGTAATGCTCGCGACGGGCATTGGATAGGGTCGGCTTCATGATCTCGGCGGTCCACACGCTTATCTACTCCGACGACGCCCCGGCCACGCGCGCCTTCTTCCGCGACGTCCTGCAATTGCCCTTCGTCACTGACGACAACAACGAGGGCTCTGACTGGCTGATCTTCAACGGCGGGCCGTGCGAGATCGCGATGCACCCGACTTCGGGCGAGTTCGATGGGGAGTCCTTCCGAGCTCCTCGTCACCACCAGATCTCGCTGATGGTGGCCGACGCCGAAGCCACCGCGGCGACCCTGCGCGAGCGCGGCGCGACGATCCTCAATGGGCCGCGCGATATGGGCTTCGGCATTGGAATGGAAGTCGAAGTCCCCGGCACCGACGCGATCCTCTTCTACCAGCCGAAGCACGCCACCGCCTACGACAAGTGACCCGCCCGGTGCGCGGTCCTGCCGTCGCTTTGGTTGCGGGCGTTCGAGGCTCGCGGGTGCCTACTGCGCGCCGGCGTTGCTCATATAAAGATCCATCAGTTCGCCCTTGATCCGGCCCCGGTCACTGACCTCGTGGCCGCGGGAGCGCAGCCACCGGCGGGTCGCAGCCAACTGCTCGGGATCCACCCGCGTCCGGCCGGCCTTGGGGGTGGCAGTGCGCTGGCCAGCCACGCGTCGGCCCTTGGCGGCATACTTCTGCAGGGCATCGCGCAGCGCCTGAGCGTTGCGCGGGCCCAAATCGATCTCATAGCCGATGCCGTCCAGCCCAAAGCGGATGGTCTCGCTCGCGCCCGTGATGTCCTGACCGTCGAGATCGTCGATCCACTCGATGATTTCGCGTGTTGCCACGGTCAACCCTCCCCGTCGATTGCCTGAGCTGCACCGAATGTCGTATCCGGTACGTCGATTACCGGCTATTAGCTTAGCCGGACTTCGCGACGTCACGGACTCTTAGCCCGGATCCACCGATGACGTTTTTGCTGTCGGCGCCGCGACGTTGAGGCTCGGTTGATGGTGTC
>NZ_BAAAPO010000061.1:0-16866 GCF_039531185.1 Nostocoides veronense | reverse complement strand
CATACGCGGGCAAATCCCGATGAGTCAACGAAACGAACTACGCGGGCATCTTGACGTGAGGCAACGGGACTGACGCGGCACCTCGCGGCCTCAGGCGCACGGCTGCTGGGGCGGGGGATTGACCGCCTTGTCCACGACATACCCCATCGGGGCCAGGTGGGCCTCGACACTGCGCTGCCACGCGCCCGTCGCGACCATGTCCGCGACGGCCTCATTGACCTGCCGGCAGAGGGTTAGCTCGCCCTTCGGCAGACCGATCGCATACGTCTCGGTGGCCGCGGTGGCCGACTTGATGACGACCTTGGAGTCGTATGCCGCCTGGTCGGCATAGCCCGTGAGCACGACATCATCGGCGAGGACGCCGTCGACACGCCGGTCGAGGAGGCGCTCCATACACGCGGCATAGCTGTCCTGCACAAACAGATGCACCCCGGGCAAGTTCTCGACGATGTAGTCCTGGGCGGTGGAGCCGTATGCCGCGCAGAGGCGTCGACTCGTCACCCGATCCAGCGTCATCGCGCTGCTGACGCGCGTCATAAGGCGTTGGTGGACAACGAGATAGGCGCCGGCGAAGGTGACCTGCTCGGCCCGATGGGGTGTCGCGGAGAAGCCCGAGACCACCATGTCGACCTGGCCGGTGGTCAGGACCATCGCGCGCTGGGCCCGCGGTGTCGGGACGATGCGGATCCCATCGCGGCGCAGTCGCGCAGCGACATAATTCGCGACATCCACGTCGAGGCCGGCATAGCCATCACCGGACCGGACGGCCAGGCCAGGCCGGTCCACGCCCATACCCACCCGAAGCGGACCCGTCTCCCGCACGGTCTGCGGGGTGCAGCCGGCCGCGAGCAGGCATACGGCTGCGGTGAGGAGGGGGCGGACGCGAGAGATCATCGGTTTGGGTCTATCACAACGAGATTCGGGCCCGCCAAGGCACGCGGGCAAAAGACACGGGCGCGGCGAAAGTTGCCCTTCACCGCGCCCGTCACCGACCCTCCGCTGCCTCGGGTGCCGTAATGGTGTGGCAGACCCGTAAGCAGGGATCAGTTGGTCAGTCGTTGGGGATCTTGAACTTCTGGCCCGGGTAGATCAGGTCCGGATTCTTGATGTTGTTCAGCTTGGCGATCTTCATGTACGAAACGCCGAAGCGCTCGCCGATCTCCGAGAGGGTGTCGCCCGACTTGACCGTGTAGACGCGGTAGTCGTCGTCCTTGTCCTCGTGCTTCTCGGCCGGCTTGGGGGCGGCCTTGGGCTTGTCGGCCTTCGGCGGCGCGGGCACCGCAGCCGGCTCGGCAGGGGCGTTGTCGGCAGGCTGCGGGACCGAGTGGGTGTAGTCGGGGGCGGGAGCCACCTTGGGCTCGACCGGAGCGGGCGCGGGGGCCGGCGCCGGGGCAGGGGCGGGGGTCGACTTCGGGGCCGTGCGGCCAGCAGCCTCATCCGCCTTACGCTGCGCCTCGTCGGCCTTGGCCTTCGCGTCCGCGGCTTCCTTGGCCTGCTTGCCCGCCTCTTCCGCGCGGTCCTTGGCCTCTTCGGCCGCCTTCTCCGCGGCCTTCTTGGCCTTTTCTTCCTCGGAGTCGAACCCGAGGCCGTCCTTCACGTCGTCCAGAAAACCCATTGTGGGTGATCTTCCTTCCGTATGTCGTGCCCCACCGTGCAGGGCACCGGAGCCGGTGTGGCTCACTGCGGGAGGGACGCTACCCGAGATCACCCGGTTCCGCTGGCTTTGCTAAGCCGTGAGTTTCCTGGGAGTCGGCGAGGGCTCGTAGACTCCGCCTGTTGCCGCCATCGCCCCATCGGCGAGAGGGCAGGGGGCGTTAGCTCAGTCGGTCAGAGCAGCGGACTCATAATCCGTCGGTCGTCGGTTCAAGCCCGACACGCCCTACCCAAAAAGTCGCAGGTCAGCCCCGTTCGTCCTCGCTCGTTTGGCAATGGAACCGTCACTTTTTTCAAGGGGATCGTCGGCGATGGCCGCTACACCCCGTCGGCGATCGCCGATGTGGACAGGTGGGGTCTGACCCCGTGCACTGGACGATAGACATGGTTTCGTCGCCATCTGGAGAGTTCATTGCCGTGCTTCCGGTCGCGACGACCACGTTCACCACGTTCGGCAAGGTGATATCCCGGACCCGTCCCGCACCCACCGACCTCGACTTGCAGTTCTGCCTCCCGTCTGAGGCTGAGAAGTGCGACCTTTGATGGCTCATCCGAGGGGCCAGCAACGGTGGCGGCGTTCCTGACCGGCCTGCGTGAGCAGGTCAAGTCGGGGATGTTCGTCCCGGCGCCGGTTCGGCAGCGGTTGATCCCGAAGTCGCCGGGCAAGTACCGGCGGTTGGGGATCCCGACCGTGGCCGACCGGGTGGTCCAGGCGTGTCTCATGCTGGTGCTGGAGCCGATCTTCGAGGCCGACTTCCACCCTTCCTCCTACGGGTTTCGACCCCGGCGGCGGGCATGGGACGCGGTCGCCGAAGTTCAGATGTTCGCCTCCCGCTCCTATGAGTGGGTCTTCGAAGGAGACATCACGGCATGCTTCGACGAGATCGACCACACGGCCCTGCTGGGCCGGGTGCGTCGCCGGGTCAGGGACAAGCGAGTCCTGGCCTTGATCAAAGCGTTCCTCAAGGCCGGGATCCTCAGCGAGGACCAGGTCCACCGCGAGTCGAACACCGGCACCCCGCAGGGCGGGATCCTCTCCCCACTGCCCGCCAATATCGCCCTGGAAGTGCTCGATGAGCACTTCGCCCGGGTTTGGGCTGCCATCAGCCCGACCCGGGTCGACCGTTCCCGCCGACGCCGCCACGGCCTGCCGGTGTACCGCCTGGTGCGCTACGCCGACGACTTCGTGGTCCTGGTGTCCGGCACCCGGGAGCACGCCGAGGCCTTGCGCGAGCAGGTCAGCGACATCCTGGCCCCTATCGGGCTGCGGCTGTCGCCGGAGAAGACCACCGTGGTCCACATCGATGACGGGTCCGACTTCCTTGGCTTCCGCATCCAGCGGCACCGGAAGCCGGGCACCGGAAAGCGATACGTCTATACCTTCGCGGCCAAGAAGTCGGTGGCCTCGATCCGCCGCAAGGTCAAGGCGATCACGAAACAAGGCACGAACCACGCATTAGGCGACCTGCTGCGCCAGCTCAATCCGGTGCCACGGGGCTGGACGGCCTACTTCCGTCACGCGGTAGCCAAGGCCACCTTCGGACACCTACGCCACTACACGTGGAACCGGGTCATCCGATGGCTGCGGAACAAACACCGCAAGACGGGGTGGAAGGCCCTCCGGCGACGATACGGGCCCACCGGCTGGTGGCCCCGCGACGGGGAAACAACACTGTTCGACCCGGCATCGGTGACGGTCACCCGCTACCGATACCGCGGCGACACCCGCTCCCGCTGGGCCGCCCTCGCCCAACTCGCCTAACGGTTCGACCTCGGCACGGACTCGTGGAGAGCCGGGTGCGGTGCAAGCCGCACGCCCGGTTCGGGAGGCGGCCCGGGGAAACGGGACAGTCGGCAACACTGTCACCGCGCCCCGGGCCGACCTCACCTCGCCACGCACGGTCGTCGACGAGGTGCGGCGACGCGTCCAGCAAGAGATCCACGGGCCACCGCGGCCGCAAGAACGACCCTCTCTACCGGATCCGGAACATCCTGCGCGCCGGCCAGGAGAACCTCACCGACCGGCAACGCGCCCGACTCGCTGCGGCGTGGGCCGACGACGACCGACACCTCGAGGTCGAAGTCGCCTGGCAGTGCGCCCAACAGGTCCGAGACTGCTACCACCAGCCCAGCCACGCCGCCGGACGCGTCATCGCCGAGAAGGTCCTCGACTCCTTCGCCTCATGCCCGATCCCGGAGATCGCCCGGCTGGGCAAGACCCTCACGACCTGGCGGACCGAGTTCCTTGGCTACTTCGACACCGACGGCGCCAGCAACGGCGGCACCGAAGCCATGAACGGCCTCATCGAACTCCACCGACGCATCGCCCGCGGCTTCCGCAACCTCGAAAACTACCGCCTCCGCATGCTCCTCATCGGCGGCGGGCTCACGTGGTCACCCCACGCTCAACGGTGAAGAGCCGCTTTGGGAGGAGCCGTGAACGAGCCGGACAGACCGGCTGGCGCGCCACGCATCAGCGACCCTCGGCCGAACCCTCACCAGCCGAAGCGGTCAATCAACGCCGGCGCCATCAGGCGTCGCTGGATCAGGGATAAGGGGACGGCCGTGCGTCGGGTCGAATGTCTGCTCCTGTCGAACTTCTTAGCAATTCTTTAGCCATACGCTTCGCGCCACGTCGTTTGCGCCGGGATCAACACCGCAGGCAACCAGGCCAGTCTCAACTAGGTCCCACGTATCGACTGTAACCTGGACTGGCTCGCCAGCATAGCAATTGGCTACGGCGTCAGTCCTACTTGTCCTCACTGCCGTATAAGCGTAACCTTCCCCCTGAAGCCCGGGGTTCATGCTGCGTATGTATTCAACAGCCTTCGCGCCTGAAGGAGAAGGTTCGAGCCTGTCGGGTGGAACAACCGTTGAGATTGCTGTCCGAATGCGGGACCTTGTCTCGTCGTCCACTGCCTCACGAATGACGATCTTGGGGACCACGGGCTCATCCAGCAGCAACCTGGGCTCCAGTCCCGCGGCGGCACTGGCGATCGAGGTGACAACGAAGTTGCCGGCTTTAGCCGAGACTTCGTCGAAGCGCGGTGAACACGAAGTTGAGGATCCCGACGTGGAAGGAGGGGAAGACGCCGATGGGTTGGGCTTGGGCTCTAGAGTCTCTGAGTCTCCTGAGGAATTCGAACACCCTGTCGCAACGCTAAGAATGACGATAGTTGCGGTGAAGAGCGGTGAGCGCCTAATGAGTAACACCCCACCTCTAGACGTAGACTCAACTAGGGATCAGCAAGCGTATGATTTCGCCAAGGCCGCCAAGCTTCCACTCGGGGCCGACAGATCGCACCGCTGGGTACCTGTCTCGGGAGTTTGCCACGTGAAGACAGAGCCACTTGCGCTCGTTACCAAGCCGCTGGATGTCGTACACGTCTGCTTCATCCAGGTTCCACTAGCTTCGATGCTACCCCGGTAGCCGACGAGGTACTTGCCACTGCCCAAACTGGCTGTCACCGAGACGCTGCTCCCATAGGTCTTACTTCCGGCATTAGCCAAGTCGCGGCCTACGGAAGACTCGAGCTTGACTATAACCATGCCCGAGCTTGCTCCTCCTCCATAGCTAGTTGACACGGTCGAGGTCCACTGGTCTTGCCGATCCACAGAGAAAGTCTGAGTTTGCGTCTCTCCCGATCCATTGTAGAATCGTTCAAAATGCGTGAGCCCCCTGGGTTGGCTTACAGACTTGATCGAGTAGATCACCTCGCCGGGGTTGGGCAATCAGGGCCACGACGACCCGAGTCCGCGAAGCTCGGGGCGGTGACGAATCCCTGCCCAAGCAGGACGGTGATTGCTGCAAGAGGACTACAGGCCCTACGTGGTGAGTCCATTCTCGGAGTGTAGGGCTCAGCCCCTGTGCCGTCAAGACCCAATACCTGGTTGGAAGCGTGCCAATCCGGCTCCTCGTACGTGAAGGTCGGGTGAGCACGACGCGCCGACGGGTTGGTCGAGCGTGGGTGGGGTCGAGGTCCGCGAGGACCGGAAGACTCTGACACCCTGCTCATCGAGGATCTCGACGATGCGCGAGCCCACCGTGTGCTGCCTGGGCCTTGACGGGTTCTTCCCAAAGCAGAGTGGGTCCGGGGTCGGCGCGTCGGTCCTGGGTTGGTGTCGATGTCTTCCGATGATGGGAGTTCCGACACTGCCCACTGGGAAGACCTCCCCCAGAGGGGGGACCCCCAGACATGCTGACGGTACCTTCGCTGCACCCGATTTGACGACGTTCTGCCGGTTGGACGGCCTTGGTTTAGTGGTGACCGGGCAGCGGGTGGAGCCGGATCGTGCGGTGCTGGCCTGCCGGGTGGTCGACGATGAACAGTGCTGTCGCCGCTGCGGCTGCCAGGGCCGTGCTCATCGACCTCACCCCGATCCGCGACGGCACCGGCCGAGCCCGGCTGCTGGACATGGTCGACGGACGCTCCAAGGCCGCGTTCAAGACCGGGCTCACCCAACGTCCCCAGGCCTGGCGCGACCGAGTGGAAGTGGTCGCGATGGACGGGTTCACCGGGTTCAAGACCGCCGCCGCCGAAGAGCTCCCGACGGCGGTCGCGGTGATGGACCCGCTTCCACGTCGTCCGACTCGGCGGCGACGCCCTCGACCGGTGCCGCCGCCGCGTGCAACAAGAACGACACGGCCACCGCGGTCTCGCCGGCGACCGCTCTACCGGGCTCGCCCCCGACCGGCAACGCGAACGCCTGATCCGGCTGTTCACCGACGACCAGCATGTCGAGGTCGAAGCCACCTGGGGGGTCTGTCAACGGATGATAATCGCCTACCGCGAGCCCGACCGAGCCCGCGGCCAAGGACGCGATGACCGCCCTGATCGACAGCCTGCGCGAGGGTGTCCCCAAAGCCCTGGTTGAGCTGCAGCGGCTCGGGCGGACCTTGACCAAGCGAGCCGCCGACATCCTCGCGTTCTTCGACCGGCCCGGCACCAGCAACGGCCCGAGCGAGGCGATCAACGGCCGCCTGGAACACCTGCGCGGCTCAGCTCTCGGCTTCCGCAACCTCACCGACTACATCGCCCGATCACTCCTCGAGACCGGCGGCCTCAGACCCCTACTCCACTCTCGATTGGGATGAGCCCCTTTGATGGCGTTCGACCCGGCGTTGCGCGGCGCCTGTCAGCAGGCCGCTCAGACCTGGTTGCCGCTGACCCGTCGCTGCGGCTGGTTCGCGGCTGGTACCACGACCCGCAGTGGGGCGCGCAAGCCCACTGGTGGGCGGCAGGCCCGGACGGTACGATCCACGACCCGACCGCCGCACAGTTCCCGATCGGCGGTATCGCTGCGTGCTATCAGGAGTTCGACGGTTGGGGGTTCTGCTACGAGTGCGGGCACGACGTCCACGAGGATGACGCCTACGGCGCGATATGCGGGTCGGACCTGGTGTGTTCCGGCTACTGCTACGGCCACCCCGGCCGTTTCGACATGACCGGCATTGACTGGGTGATCGCCTCGGGTCAGCACGGTTCCACGCCGACGAACCCGCGGGCGGCTCCTCTGGCTAGAGCCGAAAATGCTCGACTGGCTCGAGCAGTCCGGACTGGACATCTGCCCGCGGTGCGGGGCCCGGGTCCGCAGTGTCCGCCAGCACGCAGGGCGCCGGCACCCCGACTCAGACGACCGTGCGAGCCCATGACGCCAGATGAGCGCGGATGCGCCCGCGCAGCCGAAGGGTTTCCGTGCCTAAATCCGTGCCTACCGACAGCGAGTTGTCGACGTGCACCCGTGTTCAAGGACTACGTTCTGAGCGGCAAAGCGTGCCGTTCGACCTGTATGACTCAGTGAAGTAGTAACTCATAATCCGTCGGTCGTCGGTTCAAGCCCGACACGCCCTACCCACCCTGACCTGCATCGGAACCACATCTGATCAAGCCGGGCGGCGAGGGACTGTAGCCATAGCTGTAGCCATTCGCGGCGAACAGCCGACCGATGCAACACCCCCTGCCCACTCCGTGTGTCCGACTCGGCGTGTCGCCCCACCCCAGTGGATGACGCGTGGTGAGATGGCGCCTGCCGAGGCTGTGCGACTCCATCTGGTGCTCTCACGGTCGATGAGGCACAATGTGACGGCACGAGATCACTGTGACCCGTGGTGCGCATGTTGGCGTTGGGGAAGACGTCCACCGCACACCAGGAGGTTCAGGGATGTCGTACGCACCTATGCGTGGTGCCACGCGCGGGGTCGTGTTCATCCACTCGACCCCTGCTGCGCTGTGCCCACATCTGACCTGGGCGCTCGAAAGCGTGCTCGGGGGCCGCGTCGTGCTCGATTGGATCGAGCAGCAGGCCGCCCACGGGCTCAAGCGCGCGGAAATCTCGTGGACGGGCATGCCCGGCACCGGCGCCAAGATCACCAGTGCCCTGAAGGCTTTCACCGGCATCCGCTTCGAGGTCACCGAGGAGCCGAGCCCCGGCATCAACGGTTCGCGCTGGTCCTACACGCCATCCCTCGGCCTGCACCACGCGTGGATGGCGCCCAATGGCGATGTCATGGTCAATGAGGAGCGACTCAAGGAGGTCATCCTCTACGCCCAGGGCAGCAATGAGGCCGTGACGGACATGCTCGAGGAGCTACTCGGCGCCGCCTGGGACGAGGAGCTCGAAATCTTTCGGTATGCCGGTGAGGGCGCCCCGGTCCGCTGGCTGCACAAGGTCGGCTGACACGAGACCCTCGACCCCGCCGGCGGGGTCGATAGCTCAGGTGCCGCGGGCGGTCACTCGCGGATGGCGAACCGATGCACCACGCCGCGCAACGGGCGGGGCACCCACCAGTTGCCGTCCCCCAGCAGGCGCATCGTGGCCGGCACCAGGATCGAGCGCACCAGGGTGGCGTCGATGGCGATTGCCACGACCATGCCGACGCCGATGAGCTTGATGAAGGTGACCCCGGATGTGGAAAAGGCGCCGATGACGACGATGAGCAGGACGGCCGCCCAGGTGATGATGGACGCGGAGTTCTGCAGCCCGCGGGCCACCGCGGCGGTGTTGTCGTGGGTGCGCTCGTACTCCTCGCGGATGCGCGACAAGATCAGCACCTCGTAGTCCATCGATAGGCCGAAAGCGATGGCGAGCATGAGAATCGGCTGAGTGGCCTCGACGGTGCCCGTCGACGTGAACGCGAGCTGGTCGGCGAGGTGACCTTCCTGGAAGATCCACACGACGGCGCCCAGCGTGGCGGTCAGGGTCGCGATATTCATCAAGACCGCCTTGATGGGCAACACCACGGACTGGAAGGCCAGCAGGAGCAGCACGAACATCGAGCCGACCATGATGAGCACGAGATAGGGCAGCGTGTGGGCCAGGCTGCTCAGCAGGTCCATGAGGGTCGCCGTGGGTCCGCTCACCATCCGGGTCGCCCCGGAGGGCACGGGCAGGTCACGGATGGCCGAGACGATCTCGCGCGATGTCATCGCGAGGGGATCGCCCGCGTAGGTCACGTCGAAGT
Source organism: Nostocoides veronense (assembly GCF_039531185.1). Taxonomy (NCBI): domain Bacteria; kingdom Bacillati; phylum Actinomycetota; class Actinomycetes; order Micrococcales; family Intrasporangiaceae; genus Nostocoides; species Nostocoides veronense. The sequence goes on along the minus strand of NZ_BAAAPO010000061.1, from coordinate 7,751 downwards.
CGGACACCGAGCCGGAGGTGCGCAGGTCGCCGACATCGGTCACGCCTTGCACCTGCTCGACCTGACGACGGAAGGCCTGCGCCGCCTGGGCGGAACCCCGAATGACGACGGACGCCGGCGGTTCGGCAGCCGTGTCGAAGTTGGCCGAGAGGAAGTCGGCCGCGTCCCGGCTCGGCGACTGCGGCGGCAGCGCCCTCTCGTCGATCCCCCCGAACTCCAGGTGCCGCACGGGGGAGGCGATGACGGCCAGCAGGGCCAGGACGCCGAGGATCCACACGACCGGGCGCGCCATCACGGTGGTGGCCAGCCGGTGATAGAAGCCCTCTCGCGCAACCCCGCGCCGGCCCTGGGGCCTGGGGTCGACACGGCGGCCCAGGATGGCCAGCATCGCTGGGGTGGCCAGGAGGGACCCCACGGCGGCGGTGATGACCGCGGCGATCCCGCCGAGCCCCATCGAGCGCAGGAACGATTGGGGGAAGAGCAGGAGCCCCAGAAGCGCCAGCGTCACCGTGATGCCCGACACGACCACCGTGCGGCCGGCGGTGCGCAGCATGGTGGCACTCGCGTCCGGTGGCGAGAGGCCCTTGCGCCGTTCCTCCCGGTATCGCGAGACGAGAATGAGGCCGTAGTCGATCGCCAGACCCAGGCCGAGCAGGGTCACGATGTTGATCGCGAAGACGGAGACATCGGTCACCATCAGGATCAAGCGCACCAGCACGAACGACGCGAGGATCGCGAAGCCGCCCACGAGCATCGGGATGAGCGCGGCGAAGACATTGCGGAAATAGAGCGTCAGCAGCAGCAGGACGAGGGGAAGGGAGATGAGCTCAGCCCGCTCGATGTCGGCGCCCACCCGATCGGAGATGTCGAGGTTGACCGCTGCGCCCCCACCGGTGCGCACGGTCATTCCGGGGACGGTGAGCGTCGGCCGCAGCTTCTTGAACTGCGCCTCGCGGGCGTCGTCGTCGCCGCCCGTCAGCTGCAGGACTGCATACGACGAGCGCTGGTCGTGGCTGACGAACGCCGGGGCCTTCGTGTCGTAGTAGCCGACGGACTTCGCGACGAGGTCGCGCGGCAAACCGGACAAGCTGCGGCGTACGGCCGCCGACACGGCCGGGTCGTCGACGGTCTTGTCCGGGCTGGTGTAGATCAAGATGACGTCGGCATCGGACCGCCCGAAGGTCGCGTCCTGAAGTTCCTTGGCCCGCACGCTCTCGCTCGTGGGGTCGGTGAAGGCGGCGCCGGAGAGCTTGTCGAAGGCGCCGGTGCCCCACACGCCGCCGAACACCATCACAGCGACCACGCCGGCGATCACCCACCACCGCCGCGCGCGCGTCCCGGCCGCGAACCGTCCGGGCCGAACTGACGACGCTCCGGCGGGGCTCTGGTCCTCATATAGGTCGGTCATGTCAACCCCTTGTCGGTCGTCGATTTCTCGGCGGCATCACGGTCCACTGCCCGCCAGCGCCGCACGCCGGTACCGTTATCGTCCCAGGTCACGAGCCCCGCGGCCGCCAGATGGCGCAGATAGGCGACGGTCTCGGTCATTGCCAAGCGGGTGGCCCCGAGGTCGAGATCCTGGCCACCGCGCAACCACAACCGGGTCATCACGTCGTATGCCGTGCTCGGTCCGTCCTCGAGGAGATCGCGGATGCGTCCCAGCTTGCGCGCGCCTGGGACGACGAGCTCGAAATCTTTCGGTATGCCGGCGAGGGCGCCCCCGTGCGCTGGCTGCACAAGGTGGGCTGACCGCATACAGCTAGACACCGTCGGGGCGCGCTTCTCGCGGTGGAGCGCTCAAATCACGGACGAGCGCTGCAATAGCTATGCCCCGCTGCGAAGTCAGCGCTCCGCGGCGAGACCTCGTGACGGCGCCGGGCGTCAGTAGTTCTTGATGGCCAGGGCGACATTGTGGCCGCCGAAGCCGAAGGAGTTGTTCAGCGCGACGATATCGCCGGCGGGCAGGTCGCGGGGGGTGTCGCGGACGACGTCGAGGTTGACCTCGGGGTCGAGGTTCTCGATGTTGATGGTCGGCGGAGCGACGCGGTGGTGCACGGACAGGACGGTGAGCACGCCCTCGAGCGCCCCGGCCGCACCGAGCAGGTGGCCGGTCATCGACTTGGTGGCGCTGACCGCCATCCCGTCGGCCGCGTCGCCGAAGGCCCGGCGGATCGCATTGGCCTCGGCCACATCGCCGACGGGCGTGGAGGTGGCGTGCGCGTTGACATGGCAGACATCGGACGGCGACACGCCCGCCCGCTCCAGCGCCTCGATCATCGCGCGGGAGGCGCCCGCGCCCTCGGGCTCGGGAGCGGCGATGTGGTGGGAGTCGGCGCTCATCCCGAGGCCGGCGAACTCGGCATAGATCCGCGCGCCGCGGGCCCGAGCAGACTCCTCCGACTCCAAGACCATGACAGCAGCGCCCTCACCCATGACGAAACCGTCGCGGTCCACGTCATACGGCCGGGACGCGTGCGCCGGGTCGTCATTGCGCTTCGAGAGGGCCTGCATCGCGGCGAAACCTGCGAAACACAGCGGGTGCATCGCGCCCTCAGTGCCGCCGGCGACGACGATATCGGCGCGGCCGGAGCGGATCATCTCCGCGGCCAGGCCCATGGATTCGGCGCCGGAGGCGCAGGCCGACACGGCCGTATGCGCGCCCGCCCGCGCGCCGAGGTCGAGCGAGACATTGCCGGACGCGGAGTTCGGCATGAGCATCGGGACCGCCAGCGGGAAGACCCGGCGCGGGCCCTTCTCGCGCAGGTTGTCCCACTGATCCAGCAGCGTCCAGACACCGCCGATGCCGGTGCCGATCACGCAGCCCAGACGCAACGGGTCGACATCGGGAGCGCCCGCGTCCTGCCAGGCCTCGCGGCTGGCGATCATCGCGTACTGCGCATTCGGGTCGAGGCGGCGCACTTCGACCTTGGTCAGTACCTGGTCGGCCGGGACGGCCAGGCGACCACCGAAGGTCACCGGCAGCTCGTACTTCGCCACCCAGTCCTCTTCCAGCGTGCGAATACCGCTGCGGCCCGCGAGGATCGCCTCCCACGTGGACGGCACATCGCCACCGACGGGTGTGGTCACACCGAGACCGGTGACGACGACCTTGACATCTCGTGAGCTCATGGGGGACTCCTTCGCTGGTGCGGGCTGGGGGTGCGTCGGGGTGGGCCGCGGGTATGCCGGGTGGCCCGGTCCGGCGGGCGCCGCACCTTTTCGGGGGCGCGGCGCCGCCGGCGGACGAGGGCTCAGCCCTGGGCGTTCTTGATGAACGTGACGGCATCGCCGACGGTGCTGAGGTTCTTGACCTCGTCGTCGGGGATGCGGACACCGAAGGCCTCTTCGGCGTTGACGACGATCGTCATCATCGACAGCGAGTCGATGTCGAGGTCGTCAGTGAAGGACTTGTCCAGCTGGACGTCGGCGACGTCGACACCGGTCTCTTCGTTGACGATGTTCGCGAGACCCTCGAGGATCTCCTGCTCGGTCTGAGCCATGGTGCTCTCCTTTTTCTCGGTGGAAGTTCGGCCCGATTGACCCGTGGACCACCCGGGAACTCTTGTGCCCTAAGGCAATTCGATGACCTGCGCGGCATACACCAGGCCGGCGCCGAAGCCGATCTGCAGGGCCAGGCCGCCGCTTGGGACGATGCCCTCGCGCAGCATGCGCTCGGTGGCAAGTGGGATGGAGGCGGCCGAGGTGTTGGCCGTCTCGTGGATGTCGCGGGCGACGGGGATGTCCGCAGGCAATTTCAGCTGCTTGAGCATCGCGTCGATGATCCGCATATTCGCCTGGTGCGGGATGAAGGCGTCGAGGTCCTCGGGGCGCACGCCAGCGGCTTCGAGGGCACGGTGGGCGACGGGCGCCATACCCCACACTGCCCAGCGAAAGACCTTCTGGCCTTGCATCGTGAGCGCAGGAAATTCGCGGCCGTCCGGGTGCTCCCGGAACTCCACCCACGACTCGCGCTGCATGATCGCCTGCCATTCATCACCTTCGGACCCCCAGATCGTGGGGCCGATGCCCGGCCGGTCGCTGCGTCCGACGATTGCCGCTCCGGCGCCATCGCCGAAGATGAAGGCCGAGCCGCGGTCGCTGTAATCGGTCCAGTCCGAGAGCTTTTCGACGCCGACGATCAGGACGTTATTGGCCGAGCCGCCCTTGACCAGGTCGGAGGCGATGCCGACGCCATAGCAGTAGCCGGCGCAGGCCGCGGAGATGTCGAAGGCCGCGCAGCGCAGCCCGAGGCGGTCCGCGAGGATCGGCGCGGCCGCCGGGGTTTGGTAGGGGTGGGTCACGGTGGCAACCAGCACGGTGTCGATGGCCGCGAGGTCGAGTCCGGAGTTCTCGATTGCCTGCCGGGCCGCGTGCTCGGCCATGTCGACGACGCTCTCGTCGGGGGCGGCATACCGTCGGCTCACGATCCCGGAGCGCTCCTGGATCCACTCATCGGAGGAGTCGATGGCCGCCACGAGCTCGCTGTTGTGCACGACGCGCTCGGGGCGGTAGCCGCCGACGCCGAGAATGCGCGAGCCCGGGGCACCGGTCGCGCCGGTGATGGTGCCGGTCCCCTTGGGTGAGACGGTCACGGGCGTCAACCTTTCAGGCGGAGTGGGAGTGGGCGGCAATGAGGGCTGCGGCAGCGTCGAGGTCGTCCGGTGTTTTGACCGCGAGCGTCTCGACGCCTTTCATGCCTCGCTTGGCAAGGCCGACGAGCGTGCCAGCCGGGGCCAGTTCGATGAGACCGGTAACCCCTTGTGCAACAAAGGTTTCCATGCACAGATCCCAGCGCACCGGGTTGGTCACTTGGGTGACGAGGCGGGCCAGAATGTCCTCGCCGTCGGTCAATGCGCCACCATCCGCATTGGACACCACCGGCACGGTGGGGGTGCCGGCGCTCAGGCCCTCGGCGAAGGCGGCGAGGTCGGCGACGGCGGGCGACATATGGCCGGTGTGGAAGGCGCCGGCGACCTTCAGGGGTATGACGCGGGCCTTGGCCGGCGGGTTGGCCGCCAGTTCGGCAAGCTGCCCCATCGTTCCGGCGGCGACGACCTGCCCGGCGCCATTCATATTGGCTGGAGTCAGCCCGCACTCCTCAAGGCGGGCCACGACCTCGGCCGGACTCCCGCCGAGCACGGCGCTCATGCCGGTCGGGGTGATGGCGCTCGCGGCGGCCATACCCGCTCCACGCTTGGCCACGAAGGCGACGGCGTCCGCTTCCTGGAGCACTCCGGCGCCGGCTGCAGCGGTGATCTCGCCGACCGAATGACCGGCCAAGAAGTCCGCGACCGTGACGCCCGCATCGCCAACGACGGCAGGCAAGGTGAGCAGGCCGGCCGCGACGATGAGCGGCTGCGCAACGGCGGTGTCCTTGATCGTCTCCTCGTCGGAGACGGTGCCGTGGGCGATCAGGTCGATGCCGGTGGCCGCGGCCATCTGCTCGGCCCGCTCGCGCACACCGGGCAGTTCGAGCCAGGGGGTGAGGAAGCCGGGCGTTTGGGAGCCCTGTCCGGGGCACACGATGGCTAGCACCCTTCTAGCGTGGCGTATCGGCCGCCGCCGTGCGCGCTGAATCGACCGCCAATTTCCTGGACTGTTTTTGGAGGTTTCCTCCAAGTCAACGGGGGGTGGCTGCCGCCGCGTCCTTGAGCCGTTCGAGACGGACGGCGAGGTGGACGGTGTCCGCATCGTGCGGGTCGCTCAGGTCGTAGCCGGTGAGTTCGGCGATGCGGGCCAGGCGGTAGCGGACCGTGTTCGCATGAACGAAGAGGGCCCGGGCGGTGGCCTCGATGCTGCGCCCCGTTTCGAGGTATGCCGTGGCCGTGCGCATCAGGTCGCCGCCGCTGATCTGGGTGAGGGGGCCGACGATGCGTGAGCGCAGGGCGTTGCGCGCTGGGAGATCGCCGATGAGCGCCCGCTCGGCGAGGAGGTCGTCGGAGCGGGCGGGGCGGGGGGCGTCCGGCCAGGCCGCGGCGCCGGTATGTCCGGAGATCGCCGCTCTCGCGGAGCGGCCGGCCGCGAAGAGATGCGGCACGGTCGGCCCGACGACAATCGGCCCGTCGCCGAAGCATTCCCGCAGCGCTTTGGCATCGTCGAGCGCGTCGGCCGTGTCGCCGATCAAGACGATCAACCGTCCGGCCTGGATTGCCGCAAGGACCTGAAGTCCGTGGCGTGCTGCGGTCCGGTGGATGTGGTCCAGGACGAAGGCCGGGTCACCGGCGGGCCCGGTTGCCGCGGGGGGAGTGCCCGCGACGACGGCGACCTTGGCGGTGGCGCCCCACCCGAGCGCCGCGGCACGACTCTGCATCCCATCATCGGCGTCGCCGCGAAGGATCGCGTCCACAACGAGCGCCTCCAGGCGAGCGTCCCACGCCCCGCGTTGCTCGGCGGCCCGGGCATATATGTGCGCCGCGCCGAAGGCGACATCGCGCGAGTAGCGCAGCATCGCCTCGCGCACCGCCGGCGCCGCCTGCTCGCCCACCAAGTGCGCCGCCTGCGCCTCGACGACATCGACAACCGAACGAATGAGGTCAAGGGTCTGGGCGAGGCTGATCGACCGCGTCAACTCCGGCGGCGCCGCATCGAAGATGTCCTGCGCGTGCGCGGCCGAGCCCTCATCGCCGGCGAGCCAAGCGACGAAGTTCTCAATCCCGCCATGCGCCACCAACGCCACCGACGCGCGATCGCGGGCGGACAAGGCGGCATACCACCCGTGCCGGGCCTCGATATCTGCCACCGCCGCGCGCACCAAGTCCCCGGTGCGGGCCGCGATCCGACCCCGCGTCCGGGCGGACAGGTTGGCTCGGCGCGGCATACCCGGCAGTGTATTTGTGCGCAGCCCACAGAAACTGGCCGGGTGATACGTCTGGAACGAAGGTAAATCACCGCACCGGCCGCGACCGTCTCGAATGGTGGAATCTTGGGCGGTGGCGCACCACAGGGTTGGTCCTGCGGCTAACGTCATGCCATCCGACAGACCTGTGAGCTATCACATACGTTCATCGGTGACAACGTTGTCATATTACCCGCGGGGGTATCTGACAACTCCACGTTGTTCAGCGAATGTCACCCCAGGGGAGCACATGTCACGACACAAGAATGCGGTGCTGCGGACCTCCGCCGCGGCAGCCTTGGCCTGCGCGATGGCCGCCAGCACCATCACCGGATCGGGCGCCGAGCCGCTCGGCAGCGAGCCCTACCGCCCAGCGGTTCACTTCACGCCGGCCAAAAACTGGATGAACGACCCGAACGGCTTGGTCTACTACAAGGGGACCTACCACCTTTTCTTCCAGCACAACCCCTCCGGCGACCGATGGGGAAATATGAGCTGGGGCCATGCCACCTCGCGCGACCTGATGCACTGGACCGAACAGCCGCTCGCGATCCCGCAGACCTTCAACGACGCCGGGCAAAGTGTCGAGGACATCTTCAGTGGATCCGTCGTCGTCGACAAGACGAACTCCAGCGGCTTCGGCACCCGGCAGAACCCGCCGCTGGTGGCGATCTACACCAGTGCCTACACCGACAAGCACCCGACGCTCGCGGGCAAGCAGGCGCAGTCGCTGGCATACAGCTTGGACGCCGGGAAGACGTGGACCAAGTACGCCGGGAATCCGGTGGTCAATCGCGATTCGGCGAACTTCCGCGACCCCAAGGTCTTCCGCTACAGCGGGCCGAAGGGGTGAGGTGTGTCTGAGTTAATTCGGCATCCGGGCTGATCAATAGCCATCAGCGTTGGTGTCGTGCTC
>NZ_BAAAPO010000060.1:0-1592 GCF_039531185.1 Nostocoides veronense | reverse complement strand
CGACCGCATGCCGGCCGCGGAGACACTCTGAAATGAACACCGGAAACACCGTTCATCGGATAGACCCCCTATTGCGTGTCAAGCCTTTGGGGAGGGGGAGTTTCAGGCGGCGGCGAGCCAGGCTCTGTAGCGGGTGGCGAGTTCGTCGTTGGGGCGTCTCCCGAGTTCGAGTTCGCCGATTCTGGCGGGCCATACGCCCAGGTCTTGTGCGGCGGCGGTGAGGGTGAGGTTCTTCGCGTGGCGTGCGGGTCGTAGGTCGGAGTAGTCGGGCGCGAGGGTGTGGCCGGCCAGGGCGTGGAAGATCTCTCGTGCGACGGCGCGTTTGAGGGCGCGGAAGACCTCCTTCGTGGTCCACCCGTTGGCCAGGCGGGTGTCGCGGTAGGCGCGGGTTCTCTGGTCGTAGGACATGCGGACTTTGACGATGTGGTGCAGGGCGGCGTTGGCTTGCCGGTCACCGCCGCGGGAGAGGCGATGTTTGTCGGTGCGGCCGGAGGAGACCGGGATCGGCGCCGTTCCGCACAGGGCGGCGAACGAGGCGGAGGTGCGTAGCCGGTCGGGGTTGTCGCCGGCGGTGATCAGCAGCTGGGCGCCGACCGCGGGGCCGACGCCTTTGATGGCCATCAGGGCTGGGTTGGCGCGGGTGGCGCGCCGCAGCATCCGTTCCTCGAGCGCGGTGATCTCGTCCTGGAGGGCGAGGTAGCGTCGCGCCAGGGTCCGCAACGCGTACAGGGTGTCGGCGTCGTCGACGTCATGGATCTGATCGGGGCGGCAATCCCGAAGGGTGGCAATGAGTTTGGTCTCCGGCAGGTCCCGGAAACGGTCCCGCAGGGCGGGGCGGGTGGTGACCAGCAGGGAGCCGATCTGACGCCAGGCGGCTTGTTGTGACTTCACCGCGGAACGGCGCGCGATGGTCAGCGCCCGTAGCGGCTCGATGCTGGGGTTCTTCGGCTCGGTTGAGGCCTCGCCGGACAGCACCGACCGGGCAGCGCGGTAGGCGTCCAGCGGGTCGGTCTTGCCCTGCTTGCGTTTCTCCGCCGCGCGGGTCCGGTTGACCTCGACCACGCGGATGCCTGCCGCGAGAAGTTCGGTGGTAATCCCGATGCCGTAGCTGGAGGTGCCCTCCACACCGACCGCGCTCAGGGGGCCGTGTTCGATCAGCCATGCCACCGCCCGCCGGTACCCGGCCACCGTGGTGGGGAACTCCCGGTCCGTGACCGGCTGCCCGATCGCGGTGATGACCGCGACGTGGATGGTGTCCTTATGTGAGTCGATACCGCCGACGCGGTGATCCTGGTTTGTCATGATGATGCTGCCCTTCCGTAGCCGATGGGTCGGCACCGGCCGGGCCGGTCAGACAGGACTTACACCAGATCCCGTGCGCTGGGGTCAGGCTCGTATGAGGTCATGCCCGACCGGCCGGTGCCGCTACTACGCGAGGGCCGGACGGATCAGTCCATCGGCAACCCAGCAGGGCACCAGTCAGATCAAGGGTCACGACCCTCGCGCAGCCATACCAGCATGTAAGTCGTCCGCCGTGGGCGTTCCGCGCGGATCTGGGCGAGCAGGTCGGCCTGGGTGTACAGCCAGGATCG
>NZ_BAAAPO010000059.1:0-23566 GCF_039531185.1 Nostocoides veronense | reverse complement strand
ATTCCGACGCCCCCACGACATCCCTCGCCCGCCCGACCACGAATCGCCCGTTGATCAGCGGTTCCCTAAGTGACGCAGCGACTGGATCAGGAGATCTTCGGCGGCGCCAACCCGAAAACGGGTTTGCCGTCCGGCGAGCCGCCGCGGCACCGCTTCGTGCCCAACCTCTTCGCGCTCTTCCTCTCCCTCGCCGTCGTGCTCGGGGGTGGGTATGCCGTGTGGAAGGTCGCCGCACCGACGATCAGCGACTTTGTGGCCACCGATGACTATCCCGGCCCCGGCTCCGGGTCGGTCGACGTGGTCATCAAGGACGGCGACACCGGGCGCGCGATCGCCGCGACGCTGGTGCGCGCTGGGGTCATCAAGACCTCGAGCGCCTTCGTCAGCGCATCCAGCGACAATTCCGATCTGGCCAAGAAGGTCCAGCCGGGGACCTACACGATGCTCAAGGGCATGAAGGCCGCCGACGCGCTGGCCCTGATCGCGGACCCGAAGAACCGCTCGGTCAAGCGTGTGACAATCCCTGAGGGCTTGTGGGCGAGCGAGATTTTCGAGCGGCTTTCGAAGGGGACCGGGGTGCCCCTCAAGGACTACACCGCGGCTGCGAAGGATGTTGAAGCGCTTGGCCTGCCGGCCGCAGCCAAGGGCAAGGTGGAGGGCTGGCTCTTCCCGTCGACCTATGAGTTCGGCCCCAAGGCCACTGCCGCCGAGCAGTTGAAGACGCTGGTCGATCAGGCGGTCAAGGTCATGAAGGCCGAGAAGATCCCCGAGGACAAGTGGGAAGAGACGATGATCATGGCCTCGATCATCGAGGCCGAGGCCGGGTCGAGCAACGACCGGCGCAAGGTCTCGCGGGTCTTCTGGAACCGTCTGGAGAACCCCACGGCCGAGACGGTGGGGATGCTTCAGTCCGACGCTACTGTCTCGTATGGCGCCAAGCGTCGTGCGGTCGCGCCGACCATCCAGGAGCTCGAGGACGAATCGAATCCCTACAACACCCGCGTCCACAAGGGCTTGCCCCCGGGACCGATTTCAAACCCCGGCAAGGACTCCCTGGATGCGGCAGTCAAACCCGCCAAGGGCGACTGGCTCTATTTTGTCACGGTGAACCCGGACACGGGGGAGACGAAGTTCTCCGAGACATATGCCCAATTCCTTGAGGACAGCAAGGAGTTCGAGGCATGGTGCGCCGACAACCCCAAGGCGAAGTGCTGACGTCTCACCCTTGACCTTCCCTCATGCCTACGGCCCTGGTTCTCGGTGCACCGATCGCGCACTCGCTCTCTCCGGTGCTGCACCGGGCGGCCTATGCCGCTTTGGGGCTGAGCGATTGGAGGTATGACGCGGCCGAAGTCGACGAGGCGGCTTTCGTCTCCTTCGTGGCAGGCCTCGGGCCGGAGGTTCGCGGACTATCGCTGACGATGCCGCTGAAAGAGGTTGCCTTCGAGGTTGCCGAAACGGTCAGCGATCGTGCGCGGCTCGCCGGGGCGATCAACACCCTGGTGCGGACGCCGACCGGCTGGGCCGCGGACAACACCGATATCGCCGGGATCGTCGCCGCCTTGAAGGCGGCGCTGCCCGACGACCTGCGCGACCTCGATCTGGTCCATCGACGCTCGCGGCGCACCGGCCTGATCGTCGGCGCCGGCGCCACCGCTCGGTCGGCGATGATCGCGCTTGCCGAACTCGGCTGCGTGCGCGTCACCGCCGCCGCCCGCAACCCCACCAAGGCCCTGGCATCTCTCTCCGCGCTCGCGGATCGGCTCAACCTGGAGTTGACGGTGAGAGATTTGGACTACTGGCAGGAGTCGAAGGCCGGCTTCATCGTCTCGACCGTCCCGGCTGCTGGGGGAGCTGTGGCCGCGGAGATCCTCGCCCGGCACCTGACCAACCTTTCCGGCGTCCGCATGCTCGATGTGGTGTATGCCGATTGGCCCACCCCCCTTGCCAGCGCCTCGCACGCGGCCGGCGCCACCGTCGTCAGCGGCCTCGACATGCTCGTCCACCAGGCCGTCGAGCAGGTCGAGTTGATGACCGGCCGCCGACCCGACTGGCGCGATCTGATGGAGGCTGGACATGCCGCCGTCGCCGCGCGCTGAGCGTGCGAGGATTTCGGGCATGTTGCGTTGGTTGACCGCGGGCGAGTCCCATGGCCAGGCTCTGGTCGCGACGATCGAGGGGCTGCCGGCCGGTGTCGAGGTGACGACGGCCGCCGTCGGTGCCGCGCTCGCGCGGCGTCGGCTCGGGTTCGGCCGGGGCGCTCGGATGGCCTTCGAGCAGGATGCCGTGACCTTCCTCGGCGGGGTGCGGCACGGCTCCAGCCTGGGCTCGCCGCTGGCGATCATGATCGGCAATAGCGAGTGGCCGAAGTGGCAGACCGTGATGTCCGCAGACCCGGTCTCCGACGATGCCTATGCCGCGTCCGATGACATCAACGCGCCCCAGGAAATCGGCCGCAATCGCCCCCTGACCCGGCCCCGCCCCGGCCACGCCGACCTCGTCGGTATGCAGAAGTACGGTTTCGAGGACGCCCGGCCGATCCTCGAGCGCGCCTCGGCCCGCGAGACGGCGGCGCGGGTCGCGCTCGGCGAGGTGGCCGCGCGGCTGTTGGCTCAGGCATACGGCATCCGCCTCGTGAGCCACACGATCTCGATCGGGACGGCCTCGGTCGGCCCGGAGGCGGCCCTGCCGACCCCTGACGACGTCGAGGCGCTGGACGCCGACCCGGTGCGCACGCTCGACGCGGCTGGTTCCGTCGCGATGATCGCCGAGGTCGAGGCGGCGAAGAAGGATGGCGACACCCTCGGCGGGATCGTCGAGGTCGTCGCGTATGACGTGCCGCCGGGCCTCGGCTCGCACGTGCACTGGGATCGCCGGCTTGATGCGCGCCTTGGCGCCGCGCTGATGTCGATCCAGGCGATCAAGGGCGTCGAGGTCGGAGACGGCTTCGAGACGACCCGCCGCCGCGGCTCGCAGGCGCATGACGAGATGGAGCGCGATGCCGAGGGCGTGATCCGGCGCCGCACCGGCCGCGCCGGCGGCACGGAGGGGGGTATGTCGAGTGGCGGGCTGCTGCGCGTCCGCGCGGCGATGAAGCCGATCTCGACCGTGCCGCGCTCGCTCGACACCGTCGACATCGCTGACCCTGATGCGGAAGCAAAGGCCATCCACCAGCGCTCCGATGTCTGCGCGGTGCCCGCCGCCGGTGTCGTCGCCGAGGCGATGGTCGCGCTGGTGCTGGCCGAGGCCTGCCTGGAGAAGTTCGGCGGCGATTCGGTGGCCGAGACCCGCCGGAATTTCGAGTCCTATCTCGCGGCCATTCCTGCGGAGATGCGCTCGTGGTGACCCCGGTCGCCATCCTCATCGGGCCGCCGGGGGCTGGCAAGTCGACTGTTGGGCGGCGCCTGGCCGCGCTTCTTGAGGTCCCCTTTGACGACACCGACGCGATCATCGAGCGCCGCGAAGGCCGGGTGATTTCGGACATCTTCGTCGACTCCGGTGAGCCCTACTTCCGCGACGTCGAGCGGACGGTGGTCCTGGAGACGCTCGGCAAGCACGGGGGAGTGCTGGCCCTCGGCGGCGGCGCCGCGATGGACCCCGAGGTGCAAGACGCGCTGGCCGGCCATTCCGTAGTCTTCCTCGACGTGGGGATCGCCGACGCGGCCAAGCGCGTGGGCTTCGATCAGAGCCGACCGCTGCTCTCGGTGAACCCGCGGGCCAGCTGGGTCGCTCTGATGAACACCCGCCGCCCGACCTACGAGCGGCTGGCCACCCATCGGGTCGACACTGCGGGCCGGACGGTGGACGCGATCGCCACCGAGATCACGGCGCTGCTCGCCGGGGCCACCGGGAGCGCGACGTGACCGTCCGGGTGCGGGTGGGCACGGCATACGACGTGCTCATCGGGCACGACCTGCTGGACTCGGTCGGCGACCTCGTGCCGCCCGCCGCCACGCGGGCCCTGGTGGTGCACACCGGACGGCTGCCGGCGGTGGTCTCGGTCGTCCGGGAATCTTTGCAAGCCAAGGGTGTTCGCGTTGTCGATGGTCTCGTACCGGATGCCGAGGCAGCCAAAACGATTGAGGTCGCGGCTGGCCTGTGGGGGCTGCTCGGGAGCGAATCCTTCACGCGCACCGATGTCGTCGTCGGCGTCGGGGGCGGCACGGTCACCGACCTCGCCGGCTGGGTGGCGGCGGCGTGGCTGCGCGGCGTCGGCTTCATCAATGTGCCGACCACCGTGCTCGCCATGGTCGACGCGGCCGTCGGCGGCAAGACGGGCATCAACACCGCCGAGGGCAAGAATCTCGTCGGCGCCTTCCACGAGCCGCTCGGGGTGATCTGCGATCTCGACGTGCTCGCCGGCCTGCCCGGGGCGGACTTCGCGGCGGGTATGGCGGAGGTGATCAAGGCCGGTTTCATCGACGACCCGCGCATCCTGGAGATCCTCGAAACCGATCCCGCAGCGGCGCGCCAGGTCGGACCGCACACGCTGGAACTCATCGAGCGCGCCGTCGCGATGAAAGGCCGCGTCGTCAGCGCCGACCTGCGCGAGGCGGGCTTGCGGGAGATCCTCAACTACGGACATACGCTCGGGCACGCGATCGAGCAGCACTCGGCATACACCATGCGCCACGGGGAGGCGGTGGCCATCGGGATGGTCTTCGCCGCCGAACTCGCCCACCGCTCCGGCCTCATCGATGCGGCTCTCCTGCAACGACATCGCGACATCCTCACCGCCGCTGGCCTGCCCACGAGGTATGCCGATGCCCCCCTCGATGACCTGCTGGTCGCGATGGGTCGGGACAAGAAGACCCGCGGCTCGACCTTGCGATTCGTCGTCTTGGAGGGACTGGCCGCGCCGACCCGACTGGTGGGGCCGAGCGAGGATCTGCTGCGGGCGGCATACGCCGCCTTGGCCTGAGCCCTGTCAGGGATGACCGATGTGCGCGAGGCGGGACTTGAACCCGCACACCCGAAGGCACCAGAACCTAAATCTGGCGCGTCTGCCAATTCCGCCACTCGCGCGCGAGCGACAACTCTAAGGCAGAGACTGCGGTGCGCCCACGTCGGATAGGTTGGGCGTATGACGAGGCTCGAACCCGGCACGCCTGCACCCGATTTCACCTTGACCGACCACACGGGCAAGCAGGTCAGCCTGCACGACTTCCGCGGCCGCAAGACGATCGTCTACGTCTACCCCAAGGCCATGACGCCCGGCTGCACCACCCAGGCCTGCGATTTCACCGAGTCTCTGGACCGGCTGCGCGGGGAGGGGTATGACGTCATCGGCATTTCGCCGGACAGCCCCTCGGCGCTCGCAAAGTTCCGTGAAAAGGACGGCCTGGGCATCGTGCTGCTCAGCGATCCGGAGAAGGAGATGCTCACGGCATATGGCGCGTTCGGGGAGAAGAAGAACTACGGCAAGGTCGTCCAGGGCGTCATCCGGTCCACTTTCGTCGTGGACGAGGCGGGCACGCTGACGCACGCGTGGTACAACGTCAAGGCCACGGGACATGTCGCTAAACTGCGGCGCGACCTCGGGCTGGATTCGTAGCGCGCCGGGCAGACCAAGGAGAACCCATGAGTGAGAAGTCTGTCGAGCAGTTGCGTGCCGAGATCGCCGCGAGCCGGGAGCGCCTGGCCGGGACGATCGATGAGCTGACGACCCGCGCGGCACCGAAGGCGTTGATGCAGCGTCAAGGCGAGGCGGCCAAGCAGCGCTTCGCCGCGGCGACGACCACGCCGCAGGGCGATCTGCGCACCGAGCGGCTCGCGGCCGTTGCGGCGGCCGTCGCGGTGCTGCTTGTCGTGCGGTGCATGTTGCGCCGCCGCGGGCACTGACCACGGTGGCCAAGAACCGGACCGGGGAGGGCGCCGAGGGGCTGCCGATCAAGATGCTCCACGACCGGCTGCTCGTCTCTGTCGAGGGCGAGCATGGCGAACGCCGTTCTGGCGGAGGCATTCTCATCCCGGCCACCGCGAGTGTCGGCCGCCGTCTCGCGTGGGCCGAGGTGGTCGCGACCGGCCCGAGCGCCCGGCAGGTCGAGATCGGGGACCGGGTGCTCTTCGACCCCGAGGAGCGCGCCGAGGTCGAACTCGGGGCCAAGGCCTACATCCTGCTGCGCGAGCGCGACCTGCACGCCATCGCCGCCCGCCGAGTGCAGGGCGAGGGGCATACCGGCCTCTACCTCTGACCTCACGGGCCGCCCGCGCTCAGGCGATGGGTATGCCGAGTCCCTCGACGATCTCCGCGCCCGGCAGGTCCGCCAGGGCCGAGCCGGTCACCAAGAGTTTGCTGCGCCGAAGGCCGCTGCCGATGACGACAACCTCCTGCGCGAGCAGCCGCTCGTCGATGAAGATCCGCCAGCCATCGGGCAGCCCGACGGGGGTGATGCCGCCATACTCCATCCCGCTCTCGCCGACCGCGCGATCCACGGGTGGAAGGACGCCTTGCGCACATCGAGCCGGCGCTTGGCGAGGTTGTTGACATCGGCTCGGGTGTCCGCGCCGACCACGCAGGCCGCGATCCGCTCCTCGCCGGCGCGCGAGCCGGAGATGACCACGCAGTTGCCGCTGCCTTCGGGCGGTATGCCGTAGGCCGCCATCAGCGCCTCGGTGTCCGCGAGGTCGGGGTCGATGTCGATCACCGCGATCCGGCCATCCAGGCCCGGGTGGCGCCGCAGGCAGTCGAGCGTGGCCGGCGCCAGGAGGTCCGGGTGGTCCAGTGGGGGAAGGGAGTCGGAGCGACCGGGGAGGGCGGGCAACGGCATACGGCCGAACCTATCTCGGAAGGCACAATGGGCGGGTGCGTCGCCTTCTCCCTGTCCTGCTCACTCTCGCCCTCGCTGTCCTCGGCCTGCCGCTGACCGCGAGCGCTCACTCGCAACTGATTTCATCCTCCCCGGCGGCGGGCGAAAAGCTGGATCAGGCGCCGACGGAGGTCGTGCTGACCTTCTCCGAGGAGATCCAGGCGGGTCTGAGCCAGGTCACAGTGACCGACGGCGAGGGCCTGCCGATGACGGACGGCAAGCCGGTGGCCGATGGCGCCACGCTGACGCAGCCGCTCGGGCAACTGCACCCGGGGGCGTACACGGTCACCTACAAAGTGGTCAGCGCCGACGGGCACCCGATCAGCGACGCCATCAGCTTCACCGTGACCGAGAAGGCGACCTCGACGGCGAGCAGCAGCTCCTCGTCGTCGGCCACGAGCAGCACCACGTCCACGACGACCTCGACAACCCCGGAGGCGACCATGACCACGAGCGCGACCACCACGTCGGCCACGACGGAGGACGACGGCTCGGGTGGGGCTGGGATGGCCCTGGTCGTCGGTCTCGGCGTGCTGCTGATCGCCGGCCTCGGCTGGGGCCTGCGCGGCCGCCGCGGCGCCGATTAGGCCCGCCACCGCTGACGTCGCGCCCGAGCGCTCGCAGAGCCCGGACGTGGGCCGGCATAAGCGATTTCGTGACTGTGCCCCGACGGTGCTAACGTTCTTCCTCGCGCGCCATTAGCTCAATTGGCAGAGCAGCTGACTCTTAATCAGCGGGTTCGGGGTTCGAGTCCCTGATGGCGCACTAAACCAGTCGAACCGGCGTCGCCGCCGGCCACACGCATGGTGGGCGTAGCTCAGCAGGTAGAGCACCTGGTTGTGGTCCAGGATGTCGCGGGTTCGAGCCCCGTCGCTCACCCCAAACGGGTCAGGTGTGAACTTGCGACCAAGGGTCCGCCCTTGGTCGCGGTTCCCGCCTGGCCCATCTTCTTCGCCTCGGCGGCCCAGCTCAGGGCGTCGGCATGGAGGCCGGACAGGCTCAGCCCGTCGTACGGGTTGCGGTAGCCGACGCGCACGTCGTTGTCCTCGTCGATGTAGATCGCCTTGAACAGCGCCTGATTGATGAGACGCCGGTTCGCGTCGTCGGCGTGCTCGTAGATGTCGGCGGCGTTCGACAGCAGTTTCAGGGAGTCGTCGAGGTTCTCTCGCGCAGCGGCGTAGTGGCCGTGGTGCGCGCTGATCCGGTGCTCGATCGTCTCCAACGACGCGGTGATCCGGTTCTGCTCCTTGCGGCCGAAGACCTCGCCAAACGTCTACGGCTCCTGATGGACGTCGCCGTTGCCGAGTCCGGCACGGAACCGACCTACTCGCAGATCGCCGGCTACCTCCATGAACGAGGCACCAACCTGTCGCGGTCGCGCTGGACATACATGGTCAACGGCCACCGCTACGTCCAAGACCCCGCCGTCTTCGAGGGGCTCGCCGCGTTCTTCGACGTGGACGCCGCCTTCCTCCTCGGCGAAGACGGTGCGGCCACTCCCGAGAAGGTCTCTGCGCAACTTGATCTCGTTCGGTCCATGCGTGCCGCGAAGGTCAAGTCTTACGCAGCCCGCACTCTCGGCGACATCTCGCCGAAAGCACTCCACGCCATCACTAAGTTTCTGGATGAGGAAATGACACCAACGCCTGAGCACTGACCGGGTGTCGCGCAAGGCGAAGCCGATACCGGTCGCTGCTCCCCACTGAGAGGGGCGAACCGTGAATACCGAACAGACCGTATCGGCGGCCGTGGCGGGCCTTCGGCTCGGTGGTACCTTCACCTTCGACGAGCTCCTCCGCTCTGTCCAGGACCAGCGGCACCGCAGACTTCGGGTCATTGAGCTGGCTGATCTTGATACCCACGACGGCCTCTGTGCGCTCTGGCTGGCAACCGATACCGACGACCTCGTGCTCCACGCCCACACTGACTCGACACTCCACAGACAGCAGTTCATCCTCCACGAACTCGCCCACATGATCCTCGGCCATTGCGAAGGCGATGACTGCACCGTCGACGAGGCGCAGCTGCCCAATATCCCGCCGTACACCCGTGGACGCCTGCTCCGGCGGCAAGACCTTGACAGCGAAACTGAGATCGCAGCCGAGTCCCTCGCCGACAAGCTCGCCGCCGGCATCCGAGGATCAGTGTTCGCAGAGTCGGCCTTCTCGGAGATATTCGGATGATCCAGATGCTCGTCGCTACGCTCATGTGGGCGCTCGTGGCGAGCCTGCTTATCTTCCGCCGCAAACGCACCGACAGAAGTATCACCCGCGCCGCCTTCACCATCGCCATCGCGATGACCTTGAACGTCGATGGAATCTACACGGTCGTCGATCCGCTCCTCGGCGGCACGAACATCGCGACGCTGATCGCGGACGCCCTGCTAATGACTGGGCTGTTCTTCCTCGGACGCGGCGTCATGAAGTCCGGCAAGTACCGGCCCAGGCTCGTCCGCGCCGCCGTCAGCGCGCCCGTCCTGCTCGTCGCGCTACTCGCGATCACGGCAGCATTCCTGTTCATCCATCGCGGCACCACCACGACACGATTCATGAGTGATCTCGGCGCGCAACCAGCAGCAGCGGTCTACTCGATCATCAACTTCAGCTACGGGGCACTTGTCATCGCGACGATGCTCGTCCTCGCCACACGGCAGTATCGCGACAGCGCCGGCATTCAGCGCCTGCCCGCCGCACTGTTGAGTCTGGGATCAGCGTTTGGCGTCGCGCTCTGCCTTGCCGTGATCGTCCTGGACACCGCCCACGCAACCGGCCACCTCCACCTCATGCACGCCATCCAGGCCGCCTATGATCCGCTTTCCGTCCTCACCTTCCTGTTCCTCTGCGCTGGGTTCGCGGTCCAGCCGGCCGTCCGCCGCGCCCAGCACCGCTCCCGGCGTCGGCACACGATCTCGTTCACGGCGCAGTTGGAGCCACTCTGGCTCCGGGCGACGCTCGCACGGCCCGGGCTGAGCCAGGCCGACCCCCTCGCCGCCAACAGCGAAGACCCCGAAGGGCACCTGCACCGAGTGATCGTCGAAATCCGCGACGCGATGATCGACCCACGAATCACCTTCGCCACCAGCACCGACGACCGCTCCCTGCTCGAACGCGCCGAGAGTCACCTCGTCGGAAACGACACCGCCGTCGCGACGCCGTTGCACGTTCGGAACGTCGAGGGTCGGGAATCGTGATCGGCCGCATCGCCCTCGGTGGCGGGATCGCCACGGCAGCGGCTGCCGTGGCCGGGTGGAGCATCGCGCGGCGGGTCACCGCACCCGTCGGCCCACGAACGTTCGACCTCACCATCCGAGGAGTCGAGTACGACGACGACGACCTGATCGTGGTCAACCGCACCGAGCAGACCACCGCACCCGGCATCTACAACCTCTGGTTCGAGCACGGCGGCTGGGCGCAACTCTCCACCGAGGTCATCGATCGCGGACCCACCCGCGTCGCCCGCAGGATCACAGGCACTGCACCTGGCCTCACACCGAAGGACGGCGACCGTGCCTCATGGAGCGGCATCTACTTCGCAACCCCAGCCTATGCCGGGCTCGACGCACGCGACATCACCATCACCACCCCGGCAGGATCGTGCCCGGCCTGGCGCATCGACGGCGACCCTTCGACCTGGGCGATCCACATCCACGGCCTCGGCAGCACCCACGCCGGCACATTCCGCGGCGTCCGCGCCGCAACCGAGCTCGGCCACACCTCACTGGTCGTCAGCTACCGCAACACAGTAGAAGGGCCACGCGTTGGCACCGGCCGATCAACCCTCGGCCACACCGAGACCGCGGACGTTGACGAGGCCGTCGGATACGCCGTCCGACGAGGAGCCCAACGAATCGTGCTCTTCGGCTGGTCGATGGGAGCCGCCATCGCCCTCCAGCTCGCCGACCGGCCTCGACACGAAGGGCTGATCGCCGCGCTCGTCCTCGACTCACCAGTCCTCAACTGGACCGAAGTCATCAAGGCCAACTGCGCCCACAGCGGACTGCCCGCCGCAGCCGGGCACCTCGCGATCCCGTGGCTCACCATCGGCCCGCTGGCTCGCATTGCAGGTTTGCCGGGCCGCATCCCGCTTCGGTCATTCGACTGGACCGCACGGACCGCCGACCTCGCCACGCCGACTCTGATCCTCCACGGCACCCGAGACGACTCTGTGCCGATCCGGCTCTCACGAGCACTACTAGACGCCCGTCCCGACCTCGTCGAGCTGGCGACCTTCGACGCCGGCCACACCCTCTGCTGGAACACCGACCCCGACCGGTGGCGGCAAGCGGTGACCACATGGCTCAAGGCGCGTGCCCCGCGCTGATCGGCCGAGCGGAGGCCCGCTCTCCGCACCCATCTCGTTCGGCCACGCCCGGAGAAACCCCACTCAAGCCGTACCTCCGCCGGTATCATCGTGAGTGTTGGCCTGCCCGGGGCCTTAGAGCGAGGGAGGACCAACGTGGCTGAGCCGTGGCTGTCCGCAGACGACATCGCCGCCCACCTCGGGGTCACCAAAGACACCGTCTACACCTGGATCGCCGAGAAGGCCATGCCCGCCCACAAGGTCGGACGGCTCTGGAAGTTCCAAGCCAGCGAGATCGACGACTGGGTGCGACGAGGTGGAGCCGCCGCCGACTCCGAACCCTCCCCGCCAGGGTGAGCGCCTCGCTCACACCGAGCCGCCGCTGACACTTTGTCGGTGGCACCCCATATCCTGATCCACTGCCCAAAACCGGAAGGAGGCACCTCGTGACAGAAGCGACGACCGATACGACACTGACGCTCGCGACGCTTCGCGCGGGCCAACGCCTCCGCGGACTAGTGCCCGGGCAGACGGTCACCCTGATCGCCATCGATCCCATCGACGCCGAGCTCTTCGAGGTCTTCTACCGTGATGACTCCGGTCGCAGCGGCGCACGCGCGATCACCGACGCCGACGCGGCACGCTTCGAGGTCGCTGGCGACTTCGACTCCGCTCCCGCCTACGATGCCGACCCGGACGAGTTCCGGCTCGCCGCCGAGGCGCTGCGGATCAAGTACGCGGCGCTGTACGACCCGATGGTCGCGGTCAACAGTTCAGACGTTGACCCCCTGCCGCACCAGATTCGCGCCGTCTACGAGGAACTGCTGCCGCGTATCCCACTGCGGTTCCTGCTGGCCGACGACCCCGGCGCGGGCAAGACGATCATGGCCGGGCTGTACCTGAAGGAGCTGATCCTGCGCTCGGACTGCGAGCGCGCCATCATCGTCGCGCCCGGCGGGCTCGTGGAGCAGTGGCGCGAGGAACTCAGCCAGAAGTTCGACCTGCGCTTCGAAATCTTCAGCCGCCAGATGGTCGATGACGCCCAGGGCCGCAACGTCTTCGCAGAGCACCCGTTCCTGATCGCCCGCATGGACCAGCTCTCCCGCAGCGAAGACCTGACCGAGCAGCTTGGCGAGGTCACCTGGGATGTCGCCGTCGTTGACGAGGCCCACCGCATGTCCGCCCACTACTCCTCCTGGGCGGGCGAGGTCGATGAGACCAAGCGCTTCAAACTCGGACGCCTGCTGTCGGAGACCGCGCACAACTTCCTGCTGATGACCGCAACCCCGCACGCGGGCAAGGAAGAGGACTTCCAGCTGTTCATGTCGCTGCTGGATCGCGACCGCTTCGAGGGCCAGTACCGGCAAGGCGTGCATCGCACCGACACCGACGGCCTGATGCGCCGCATGGTGAAGGAAGACCTGCTCACGTTCGAGGGCAAGCCGCTGTTCCCCGAACGCAAGGCCTACACCGTCGAGTACGAGTTGAGCCCGGCTGAGCGGGACCTCTACGAACAGGTCACCGACTACGTCCGCACCGAGATGGGGCGCGCCGAGCGGATCGCCCAGGCCGGGGACAAGAAGCGCGGCAACAACGTCGGTTTCGCCCTCACCGTGCTGCAACGCCGCCTCGCCTCCAGCCCCGAAGCGATCCTGCGCTCTCTAGAACGACGCCAGCAGCGCCTCGACACGAAACTGCGCGACATGCAGCGCATCACCGACGACGCACGCTTCAGTACCTCCATCGCCTCGCACATCGACAAATGGACCACCGGCAAGACCACGCTCGACTTCGGAAGCGACGCGCTGCCCGCGTTCTCGGTCGATGACTTCGAGGACTTCGACGAAGAGACAACCGACGAGGAACGCGCCCAGTTCGAGGAACAGGCAGACCAGGTCGTCGATCTGGCCACGGCCGCGCAGACGATCCCTGAGTTGCGGGCTGAGATCGCGATTCTCGAAGACCTCATCAAAGTCGCCCGGCGCGTCCGGCTGCAAGACGATGACAAGAAGTGGGTGCAGCTGCGCACCATCCTCGACGAGCAGCTCCTGACCCACGACGGCTCCGGCGATGCACGCAAGATCATCATCTTCACCGAGCACCGCGACACCCTCGACTACCTGCAAGCCAAGATCACCGCCCAGTTCGGCCGCGCCGATTCGGTCATCACGATCCACGGTGGCACCCGCCGCGAAGACCGCAAGCTCGCCCGCGAACGCTTCACCCACAACCCCGACACCGTGGTCCTGCTCGCCACGGACGCCGCCGGCGAAGGCCTGAACCTTCAACGCGCGCACCTGATGGTGAACTACGACCTGCCGTGGAACCCGAACCGCATCGAGCAGCGCTTCGGCCGCATCCACCGCATCGGCCAGCGCGAGGTCTGCCACCTGTGGAACATGGTCGCCCGAGACACCCGCGAGGGCGACGTGTTCACCCGGCTGCTGGCGAAGATCGAGCAGATGTCGATCGCCTACAACGGCAACCTGTTCAACGTGCTCGGTGACGCCGACGCCTTCCAAGAGCGTTCGCTGCGTGACCTGCTGATCGAGGCCATCCGCTACGGCGACCAGCCCCAGGTCAAAGCCAAACTCGACCGGATCATCGACGCCGGCGTCTCCCACGGCCTCGACGAGATGCTCGCCGAGCGCGCGCTCCATCCCGAAATGTTCTCCGCGCTCAACCTCGACGAAGTCCGGGCACGCATGGAGAAGGCCCGAGAGCGACGCCTCCAGCCCGGCTACATTGCAGCCTTCTTCCTCCCCGCGCTCACACGGCTCGGCGGGCGCATCCGCAAGCGAGAGAACGGACGCTATGAGATCACCCGTGTCCCGGCCCGCGTCATCGACACCGCACGTCGCCTCAACCGATGGGCACCCGTCGCTGAACAGTACGAGCGCACCACCTTCGAACTCTCACGCATGCACCCCGACGGGCTCGCCGAGGCCTCCCTCGTCGCACCGGGCCACCCGCTGCTGCACGCAGTGATCGAGGCCACCATCGACGACCTCGGCCCCACCCTCAAGCAAGGCACCGTGCTGGTCGATCGGCGGAGCAAGCAGACAGATGCGCCGATGCTGATGTTCAGCGTCGAGCAGCGCATCGAGAACACCGCAGCCGACGCCGACACCGTCTCTCACCACTTCGACTACCCACTCCTCGAACAAGACGGCACCGTCACCGTGTCCGCAGCACCTCCGTACCTCGACTACGACCGCCCCGACTCGACCGAGACCGAAGCCATGGCTGAGATCGCAGGCAGCGACTGGGCGCGGCAGAACCACGAGAAGCTCGTGCGCTCTTGGGCCTACCGTGAAGGGCTCCAGCCCCGCATGGACGAGATCAGGACCCGCCTCGACATCGAGACCGCGCGCACCCGTGCGCAGGTGAAGGATCGCCTGCTGGCCGAGATCAACCACTGGGATCGAGAACACAACCGACTCGAAGCACTCGAACGAGGAGGCACCGTCGGCCGGCTCCGCGCGGAGACCGCGCTCGTGCGTGCTCGGCAGCTCGATGAGCGGCTGAGCCACCGGCTCGAACAGCTCGATGAGGCCGCCAACCTTGTTGCCGTACCTGCGGTCATCCGCGGCGCCGCGCTGATCGTCCCCAGCGCACTCCTCGTGAGCGATGCCGAGCCTGAAGCGCAGACGTTTGCCCGCCAGACCGAGGAAGTCGAGCGGCGAGCGGTCGAAGCGGTGCTTGCCGCCGAGCGGGCACTCGGACGGGAACCGGTCGAGATGCCGCGCAACAACCCCGGCTACGACGTCCAGTCCACCGATCAGAGCGGCTTCGTTCACTACATCGAGGTCAAGGGCCGCATCGAGGGCTCCGACACGTTCACCATCACCACGAACGAGATCACGTTCGCCCAGACCCAAGGCGACCGGCACCGGCTCGCCCTAGTCGAGGTCTCGACCAGTGGTGCCGCCAACGACCGGTTGCGCTACGTGAGCGACGCCTTCACCCACCTGGAGCCGTCCGCGACCACCCGTTCCTATAACGAGGTCTGGCGCGACTACTGGGAACGCGGAGGACCACCGCGATGACCCACACCACTGACAGTAACCAGCCCGACGCCAGCGAGGGAAGCCCCGTGACCACCGCACCCAAGAAGAAACTCATCGAAGTCTCGCTGCCACTCGAAGCAATCAACGCCGAGGCATCGCGTGAGAAGTCGATCAGGCACGGGCACCCCTCGACACTGCACCTGTACTGGGCACGTCGGCCGCTCGCAGCAGCGCGCGCAGTTCTCTTCGCTCAACTCGTCGATGACCCGTCATCACGCCCTGACGAGTTCCCGACTGTCGAGGCTCAGGATGCTGAGCGCGCACGACTCCATGCGTTGCTGGAGAAGCTCGTTGTCTGGGAGAACAGCAACGACGAGGCCCTCCTGCGGCAGGCGCGCGAGGAGATTCGCAAGAGCAACAACGGTGACTTGCCCGCTGTGCTTGATCCCTTCGCCGGCGGAGGAGCAATCCCGCTCGAAGCGCAGCGCCTCGGCCTTGAGGCGCATGCCAGCGATCTCAACCCGCTGGCTGTACTAATCAACAAGGCGTTGATTGAGATTCCCCCCAAGTTCCGTGACCGAGCACCGGTCTTTCCGAAGGCCGCAGGAACCAGAAACGCTTGGCAGTTCGCAGAGGGAATGGCGGAAGATGTTCGCGCCTACGGAGAGTGGATGCGCGATGAAGCCCAAAGACGAATCGGCGACTTGTATCCGAAGGTCGTCGCACCCGGTGGCACCGAACACACCGTAATCGCTTGGATATGGGCGAGGACGGTGAGAAGCCCCAACCCAGCGAATCCGATCGAAGTGCCTCTCGTCAAGTCTTGGTGGCTCAGCAAGAAGAAGGGCAAGGAGGCGTGGGTCTATGCCAGTGTCGTCAACGGAAGCGTCCAGTATGAAGTCCGGCATGATCCTCACGGACCCCAGGGGGACGCAGATGGCACTGTGGGACGCAAGGGAGGATTCGCTGTCGGGGACGGCACCCCAATGTCGTTGAACTACATTCGCGAAGAAGGCCGCGCGGGACGCATGGGCGCACAACTCATCGCGGTTGTTGCGGAGACACCTCGCAGTCGCCTCTACGTATCTGCTTCGCCTCTTCAGTCGGAAGCTGCGACCGTGGCGCGCCCAGAGAACGTGCCCGATGGAAAGATCGGTTACTATCCCCGCGACATTAAGACCCAGACGTACGGGATGACCGAGTGGGCGGATTTGTTCACCAATCGCCAGTTGGTCGCGCTCACCACCCTGAGCGACCTCGTCGCGGAGGCACGGGAGCGTGTGCTCCGAGACGCTGTTGTCGCGGGGCTCATGCCTGGCCCAAGTCTTGAGGACGGGGGTACCGGTGCGGAAGCGTACGCGGATGCCGTTGCCACATATCTCGCGCTGGGAGTTAGTCGCACGACTGACTACTCCTCGAACCTCTGCAGCTGGCACAACACTGGAGAGAAGATGCGTAATGTCTTCGGTCGACAAGCAATTCCGATGGCCTGGGACTATACGGAAAGCAACCCGTTCTCATCATCGTCGGGGAACTTCCTGGGCCAAGTCGAGTGGGTAGCAAAAGCTCTCGCTAAGTCTCCGCACTCGGGCACCGGAATCGCCACGCAAGCCGACGCCGCAGCAAGGCAATACTCCGGATTCGTAATCTCTACCGACCCGCCGTACTACGACAACATCGGCTACTCGGATCTTTCTGACTTTTTCTACGTCTGGCTCCGTCGAACGCTTGGCACCATACAACCAAGAGCTGTCGCAACGCTTCAGACACCAAAAATGGAGGAACTGGTCGCGAACCCATACCGCCACGATGGCAAGTCGGGAGCCGAGAGGTTCTTCATCGATGGGTTCAACGCGGTCTTCGCGAAAGTCCGCGAAGGAGCCAACTCCAGCGTGCCACTCACCGTTTATTACGCCTACAAACAGCAGGATGCGAGCGGCGAAGGCACGAGCTCTACTGGTTGGCACACGCTGCTAGGTGGGCTGATTGAGGCGGGGTGGGAGATCACCGCTACTTGGCCGATGCGCAGCGAGATGTCCAGCCGGATGATGTCCCAGGCGAAGAACGCACTCGCGTCGTCGATCGTTCTCGCTTGTCGCCCCCGACCTCTCGACGCACCCGCGACAACCCGACGAGCGTTTGTGGCGACACTCAAACAAGAGTTGCCCGTGGCGCTGCGCACGCTGATGCAAGGTGCAATCGCACCGGTCGATCTTGCGCAGGCGGCTATCGGACCAGGCATCTCTGTGTTCTCCCGCTACTCCCGGGTTCGTGAGGCCGATGGCTCGGACATGACGGTTCGAGACGCACTACTGCTAGTGAACGCGACTCTTGATGAGGTCATCGGAGAGCAAGAGTCGGACTTCGATTCCGACACTCGGTTCGCGGTTAAGTGGTATCGGCAGTACGGCTGGGGCCAAGAGAACTCAGGAATCGCGGATCAACTCGCACGCTCCTCGGACACCTCGATCGGCGCGCTTGAGCGCGGTGGCATCTTCGAGGCGAAGGGCGGCAAGGCACGCCTGCTCCCACCTGTCCAGCTCGAAGGAGCTTGGGATGCAGCAGCCGACGAGCGGGTGAGCGTCTGGGAGGCGACGGTTCGTCTCGCGGCTGTGATGGCCAAGGATGGCGCCGACAAGGTGGCCGAGCTGCTGCCGTCGGTGCAGACGCGCGTGAACCTGGATGCGGTGAAGGAGTTGGGGTTCCTGCTGTTCCATGAGGCGGAGAAGAAGAAGGACACGAAGGACGCAATCCTCTTCAACGGTCTGGTGAGCGCGTGGGGTGACGTGAACGAGCAGGCGCGCGAGTACGCCTCGACGCCGCGCTCGTCTCAGCAGGAGTTCGACTTCGACGAGGACGAGGATTAGGTCTTGCCGGGCAGTCGAGATCAATCCCAGAGCGGTGACGCGTCGGCGCGGCGCTCTGGCGCTGACCTGACTCCGTTCCGGGCTTTCGCGGAGTCGGTCAGCGCCGAGGGCGGCGAACTCGTAGAGCAAGTGTCGGCTCTGATCGACCAGGCGCAGGCGTTCGCGGCCACTCAGGTGGACGCGACGCTCACTCTCCGGAACTGGTACATCGGGCGGATGATCGACGTGGCCGTGCTGCGTGAGGGCCGCGCGGGGCACGCTCAGGAACTTGTTGCCTCGCTGGGGCAACAACTGACTTCCAGGTATGGACGCGGCTTCGACCGGACCAACCTCTACCGGATGGTGCGGTTCTCTCAGCAGTTCGCCGAGCCCGAACTTGTTGCCTCACTGGGGCAACAAGTTAGCTGGACCCACTTCAAGGCGCTACTGCCGTTGGCGAACGCGGAGGCGCGAGCGTTCTACGTGAAGGAGACCATCGACCGCCGACTCAGCGTTCGTGAGCTACAGCACGCCATCGAACGCAAGGCGTTCGAGCGTCGCGAGATTGCCGACTCCCAGATTCCCGAGGGCTCGGGGGTCCCGCTCGACGCCTTCCGCGACCCGATGCTGCTGGACATGCTGGGCCTGGCCGACACCTACTTGGAGCGCGACCTCGAAGCGGCCCTGGTCCACGACATGGAGGCGTTCCTGCTGGAGGTCGGGCGCGGGTGGGCGTTCGTCGAGCGCCAGAAGCGCATGACGTTCGATGGCGACGACTACTACCTCGACCTGCTGTTCTACTCCCGCCCGCTGCGTCGGCTGATCGCGGTGGAGTTGAAGGTTGGGAAGTTCAAGCCGAGCTACCAGGGGCAGATGAACTTCTATCTGAAGTGGCTGGACCGGCACGAACGCCAGGCAGACGAGAACCCGCCCATCGGCCTCATCCTGTGCACCGAGGCGAGCCGTGACCAGATCGAGCTGCTCGAACTACACAAGGACGGCATCGTCGTCGCCGAGTACTGGACGACCCTGCCTCCGAAGGCGGAGCTTCAAGCCCGCATCCAGGCGGTCTACCGCGAGGCGCAGGAGCGGATCGCCCGGAGGCAGCTCACCGCAGCGGCGGAAGAAGACATTGATGAGTAGGGATTGGCCGGCGCTGGGTGCAGCCTCGTCGGCAGCAAGTAGTGGGTTCTAGGAGACAACGATGGCGATGAACAACCGAGATCGAGTGGGCAAGGCTTTCGACCTGCTCTCCGAGGGGCTCCTGGACGAAGTCGATGAGGTCATGACGCGGGCCTACAAGACTGCTGACTGGCCGGCCGCGTGGGCGAAGGAGGATGCCCAGCGCCGGGGCGGGCCGCTGCGCACACTGACCAAGCACGATGTTCAGGTACAGCTCCGCGCGATCACCGAGCAGGGCTATCACTTCAAGGACGTGCTCTCCCGCGCCCAGCAAGGCTTCGCATCCGAGCTGCGCGAGACCCGGAACCTGTGGGCGCACAACGAGCCCTTCAGCTCCGATGACGCATCGCGTGCGCTCGACACGATTGAGCGTCTGCTGCACGCGGTCGGTGCGGTCGATTCTGCAGAGGACGTACGGAAGCTGCGCGTCGATCTACAGCGCACGGTGTTCGAGGATCAGACCCGCAAGCAGGTGAAGCGCACGAAGGTGTCGCTCGAACCTGGCTCCGGGCTGCGCCCGTGGCGTGAGGTCATCCGGCCCCACGATGACGTGGCGCGCGGCGCGTTCACCGCATCGGAGTTCGCGGCCGACCTCCACCTGGTCCACACCGGCCAGGCGACGAGCCCCGAGTACGGCGATCCGGTCGAGTTCTTCACCCGCACCTACCTCACCGAGGGATTGCGCGACCTACTGTCACGCGCGCTGCGACGCCTCAACGGCGAAGCCGGCGCGAGCCCCGTGGTGAACCTGCAAACCAACTTCGGCGGCGGCAAGACCCACTCGATGCTGGCGCTATATCACCTGTTCAGCGGTACTCCGGTCAAGGACTTCCCGCAGGAGCTTCAGGAACTCATCGCCGAGAACGGCAACCCCGACCTCGGCGCGCTCGATGTGCGACGGGTGGCCCTCGTTGGTACCTACCTGAAGGCCGGGTCGCCGATCATCAAGGACGACGGTACCGAGGTTCGCACGCTCTGGGGTGAACTCGCCTGGCAGCTCGGCGGGCGTGAAGCCTACGACCTGATCGCCGAGGACGACCGCGCTGGCACCAACCCTGGTGAAGCGCTGCGCACCCTGATCGTGCGCTACGCGCCGTCCCTGATCCTGATCGACGAGTGGGTGGCCTACGCTCGCCAGCTCGTCACCGACAAGGAACTCCCGTCCGGTTCGTTCGAGACGCAGTTCACCTTCGCGCAGTCGCTGACCGAGATCGTGCGCTCGGTGCCGGGCGTGATGCTCGTGGTCTCGATCCCGGCATCCGACACCGGCACCGACGGACGCGGCAGCGACATCGAGATCGGTGGCGCGAACGGCCAACTCGCGCTCGAACGGCTCCAGAACGTGATCCGCCGCGTCGCCGACCAGTGGCGGCCGTCGAGCAAGGACGAGTCGTTCGAGATCGTCCGCCGACGACTGTTCCAGGCACCGAACGCCGAAGGACTCACCACGATCTCCGCCGTGGCGCGCAGCTTCACGAATCTGTACCGCAACAACACCGCGCTGTTCCCGCGCGATGCCGCAAGCCCGAACGACGACTACGAGAAGCGCATCCGCGCCTCGTACCCGCTGCACCCCGAACTGCTGGATCGACTGTATGAGGACTGGTCGACGCTGGAGCGGTTCCAGCGCACCCGCGGCGTGCTGAAGCTCGTCTCCTCGATCGTGCACGAACTGTGGGCATCGAACGACGCTTCGCCGCTGATCCTGCCCGGCAACGTGCCACTGGATGCGACGACCGTGAACACGGACCTGACGCAGTACCTCGAAGATCAGTGGAAGCCGATCATCGACTCCGACATCGACGGCCCCGGCTCGACCGCGCAGCAGATCGACCTCGACCGCCCCAATCTCGGCCAGCGCTTCGTCACCCAGCGCATCGCACGCACGATCTTCATGGGCGCAGCACCTCGGATCAAGAGCACCCGCAAGGGGCTCGACAAGCAGTACCTCTGGCTCGGCACCGCGGTCCCTGGTGACACGCTCGGGAACTTCGGAAGCGCCGTCGAGCTGCTCGCGCAGCGCTCGACCTACTTCTACGAGGAGCAGGGCCACTACTGGTTCGACACCCAGCCGTCGGTCACCAAGACGGCGAACGACTACGCCGAGCGGCTCCGTGAGGATGTCGAGACGGTGTGGAACGAGATCACCCGCCGCCTCCAAGGAGAGGAGCGCGTGCGCGGTGTGTTCGACCGGGTCCACATCGCGCCATCGTCGTCCGCCGACATCCCCGACCTTGAAGACACACGCTTGGTGATCGCGCACCCGCGGCACGCACGTCGCAAGCAGGACGGCGCCGACTCGGCCGCGCATGCGTGGGTTCGTGACGCTATCGAGAGCAAGGGTGCCAGCCAGCGCATCCACCGCAACACGCTGATCTTCCTGCTCGCCGACAAGAGCGAGCTGGAGAGCCTCGAAGCCGCCACCCGCAGCTATCTCGGTTGGAAGCGAGTTCAGGCCACCAGCGACAGCCTCAACCTGTCCGCGCAACAGCGCAAGCAGACCGACGACTGGGTGTCCCGGCTCGATCAGACCGTCTCCGACCGCATCCGCGACACCTTCGTCTGGGCGGTCTACCCCGAGCAGTTCGACCCGACCAAGCCGTTCGAACTTGTCGCCGACAGAGTGCCCGATTCCGGCGGGCGTTCCCTGGCCGAGCGCGTCAGCGCCAAGCTCGGGCGCGAGGATCAGCTCGTCACCGACTTCGGCGCGCCGATTCTCGGCGCCACTCTGCATCACGAACTCGGCGCGCTTTGGCGTGACGCCGGCGAGATCACGGTCGGTGAGTTGTGGGGCTACTTCACCCGCTACACGTACTTGCCTCGGCTCGTCCGACGCGAGGTGCTCGACAGTGCCATCGAACAGTCGCTCTCGGCAGTGCTCGTCGACAACGAACGGTTCGCTATCGCATCAGGCAAGGATGCCGAGACTGGCCGCTACCGTAGCCTGCTCGTGGCACCGAACCCGAACACACGGATTCAGGTCACCGACAGCACCCTGCTCATCGAAACCGAGCGCGCCCAGAAGCAGGCTGATGCTGACCGGATCGCGGCAATACGTGAGGCTGCGATGAACGCGGCCTCGACCGACGGCGACTCTGCTGCCGTTGGGCCGGTTGACTTCGTGTGGACGGGCAGTTCGTCCGCCGAGGGCGATGAGCCGTCCGAGGCCGAGTCTGCGCTGGAGGCGGTGCTCGCCCGGTTCTTCGGATCGGTGAAGATCGACTCCGACCGTTACGCCCGCGACATCGGCAACGTGACCCGCGAGGTGATCGACCGGCTCGCCGGCGCGGGCGCGCGGCTCGACATCACCATCGACATCCAGGCCACCAAGCCTGGCGGCTTCGACGAGTCCGAGGTCCGCACCATCGGCGAGAACGCCCGCGTCCTCAAGTTCGACCCCAGCTCCGGCTTCGAGAAGAGCTGAGCAGGTAGCGCATGCATCTGAAACGCATCGAAGTCGAGGGATACCGGGCGTCTGCGAACGCACCGATCGTCTGTGAGCTGAGCGGACGTTTCTCTCTGATCCTCGGTGCCAATGGCTCGGGGAAGACGACGATCAACGAGGCGATCGCGCTGGCTCATCCGCGCAGCTTCCCCCGGCTCGCACCTATCGATGCAACCGCGTTGGGCGCCACGCCGCGGGCGGTTCGCGTCGAGTACGAGTTCGAGGCCGATGCGTCTCGCGAAGGTGCACTTGGTCAGTATCGAAAGCGACAGGGACTCGCAGCACCGCGATGGGGCCGTCCCCTCGAACGCTCGCTCGGTCAGGTTCGCGCGGGGCGGCCCGTCGAGCCGGCCGCCGAGTACGACAGCATTCGGCTCGTGCACCTGCCGGCACTGCGGAATCCGGTCGACGATCTCTCACGGCGAGACGCACGTATCCTCCTCGAACTGCTCCGCGCCGACGAACGTAGACATCCCGAAACCGGCGGGCTTCGATCGTTGCGAGCCCAAGCCGAAGGGATGCTCAGCTCTCTCACCAACCACCCACTGGTGGGGAACGTTGAGGACCGCATCGCCGAGAACCTCAGGATCATCAGCGGCGGAGTCGAGGAGCATCACGCATTTGTCGGGACGCAGACCGTCGATGACACGTACCTCGCCCGCGTGTTCGAGATGCTCGTCGCGCTACTTCCAGACCGCGCGACCGCCCGGCGCTTGCAGGTGTCGAGCCTGGGCTACGTGAACCTGCTTCACATCGCCGTCACTCTCGCTGGCATCCCGGATGCAGGAAGCACGCCGATTCCTGACGATCCGCCGGGTAGCGGCGGAGAGACAGACGACGGCGCAGGGTCGGAGTCTGCGGCGGGCGACAATGAACGTGCCGAGGCCGCACGGGAGAGGCTCGCCCAGGGTCAAGTCCGGGCTGGTGGTGTACGAGGGTGATGCCTTCGAGGTTGTTCGTTAGGCGTTGATGGCG
>NZ_BAAAPO010000058.1:0-7706 GCF_039531185.1 Nostocoides veronense | reverse complement strand
CCTCGGGAAGGTGCGCTCCCTCACGCCACCCCGCCGAAGGCCATCCACAGGTTCTGATCATTGCTCCCATTAGGCCGCAGGATCTCCAAGACATGCTCTGGGAGTACGCCATCGACGTCTACGCGAACGAGCCGCACCGCAACCTCACTGAGGCACACGGATCTCCGACACCCCTGAGCCCAGCCATGGTGTGGGCCGACTACGTGACGTCATTCGGTGAGCTCGACCGCCCCGCTGATCCATGGCTCTACCTCAAGGGCCTCCAGCGCGCCGAGCGCCTGCTGAGCCCGGAGGGAATCCGCCTGCACACGGTCACCTACAACTCCAGTGAGCTCCAGCAACTGCGATCAGTCGTGATGCGCGGCATCGGAGTCAAGGCCCGTCCCCTCACGATCTTCTACGACCGCCTCGACACGACTCGGATCTTCTTGATCCACCCCGTCGAGCGCCACTGGATGATGGTCCCCCGCGCCATCGACCGAAACGGCAGCGTCGCTCCGATGAGCTCGCTGGTCCGCACCCATGCCCTCCGCGACATGGATCAGGACACCCGGCGCGTGCTCACGGAGACCGAGATCCACCGGCTGGAGGCAGTGCTCCTGACCCGTTGGATTGATGGCGTCTTCACCGACCGCCAAGACGGGCGGTATGCCGCCATTGAAGGCGGTCACCAACGCACCTACGCACATGACCTGGAGCAGGCCAGCAACGAGGTCCTCTCGCTCGCGTTCCCCAAGCCCGAGGCAAAGCCGGCGGCCGAACCAGCGTTGCAGGAGTACCCCGACACCCGCGATGACGACGAAGAGTTCGACTACACCGAGGAGATCGAATTCGACGACGACCTCTCCGACTCCTTGGTCGAGGACGAGTCGGGATGGGGGACGTCATGACCGAGCTGACTATTCACCGGCGCCTCATGCCCCAGGACATCGACGACTGGAAGCACCTCGTCATGAACCAGAACCCGCGTCCCGAGCTGGGCGGTCCCGTCACAGCGCGACTGTTGATGTTCTCCGCGTAATCGTGGTGGATCTGGTACCAATTGCCGTCGTAGGAAGCGTACGTACGGCCGTCAACTTCGCATTGGAAGGCGATCCAGCGACGGAGTGGGATCGCTTGACTGATGGCGTCTTCACCCTCTGGGTCTCGGAACACCTGGATGCTGGCTCGATCCAGTCGGTCAAGCCGTGCTCCCACGGGGTAATTCTGGAGCGCTTTTTCGATCTCACCCCACTCTGGCTGCCCTCGCCGCAGGTAGTTTTCCCGGCGCGGCCACAGATTGCGGGGCAACCAGGCATCGGGTGTGCTGTTCTCGTCGACTCGCTCGTGAGGCCAAGCCAGCCCAATCGTTCCGTTGTCGCCATCAAGGACGGCGGAGAGGCGTGCGTCGAGTGTCTTCTTTAGTTCGGGGTTCTTGACCGCTGTGAGTTGCTCGAGAATCTTCAAGTGCTCTGGGGGAGGGCCTGCGAGAACCGACTCGAGAACGTCCAAATCGGCAAGAACGTCGGCGGCAGTGAGCCCTATCGGGAGGTTGAGCGCGTCGGCCCCTCTCACCTGGGTGAGCTTCCCGTCCGCACGGGCGAGACGTGGGAGGTTTGCGACCGCGACGATGCGACTCACAGCCTCGCCGATGTCGCCGATGCCAAACCCGAGAAGCCCGTCGCCTTGCGGGATGCTCGCTCGTGACGTCCGGGACCGTTCATCCATTGTCGTTACAGTGAGCGAGCGCAGTTGGTCAGGTTCAGCGGTGCGGATCGCGATCCTTTGCCCGAAGAGATTATCGAGCCGGCCTGGGTCGAGGAGCTGGAAACCCATCCCGTAGGTAAGCGCGTACGCCACCGCATCGTCGGGGGCGGTAGCAGGACTCGGACGTAGCAAAATCAGCCCCGCAGGAGTTGCGCCAGCGATAGCCACGTCGCGTCCCGTCAATGCTGAAACGGCTGCGCACCAGCCAGCAGAGTCCCTGGTCATGGCGCCACTGACGAGCAGGGCCGGCCGTCCTCCCACCATCACGTCCTCCACGGCGAAATGCTCGTGGTCTAGGTACTTCGCGCGAACAGCCTTCCGAAAGTCGTCAACTCCGGTGAGACGATAGACAGTCGTTCTGCGCCCTGCAGCCTTGTCACTGTCATGTACAGCCATGCGTTTCGGTGGCCTTCCGTGCGTGTAAGTCTCTTGGGATAGGGGTCTTGTTGAGCCTCAATACTTGGACGCACGGCGCTTCCTCGAGATCGGCACCACTCCAACTGGGAGATCGGGGCGGTTCGGGCTCTCCAGGTCCCAGGCTTGCCAGTTCCGCACGTACCGAGGAGCGAGGCCGAGTGCTGCGGCGGCTGTGTCGCTATCCTGACCCGCTTGCGCCAGTGCCTTAGTGAGCCAGACGGCGTGTTCGTGGCCGACCGGAACGGGTTCGACCTTGTTCCAGCGTCGGGCGCTGATCTGCTTGTACAGGCTGCGAGCGTGCTGATCATCGATTCGG
Organism: Nostocoides veronense; assembly: GCF_039531185.1. Lineage (NCBI taxonomy): Bacteria > Bacillati > Actinomycetota > Actinomycetes > Micrococcales > Intrasporangiaceae > Nostocoides > Nostocoides veronense. Next base: position 5,227 of record NZ_BAAAPO010000058.1, on the reverse strand, counting down.
CCGAGCTGCCCTAGCCGGACAACGAGCATCTTGATAGAGACGCCCCAAGTCCTCTTGAGCTCGGCAAGGGTTGTCAGGGTCACGCGGTCCCCGAGGCGTTCCAGGTCGGCTAGGAGGGGGTCGCCCGGAGCGAGGAAGGCTCCGGCGAATCGGTGAGCCTGCTGCTCGACTAGGCGTGCCTGTTCGGCGGTGGCTGGGGGTGGAGTTGTGGCGTGCAGGGTGAGGTGGCCGAGCTCGTGGGCGACGGTGAAGCGCTGGCGGTCCCCCGACGGGCTTACCGGGCCATGGTCGGTGAGGTGTGGCTTGCTTACCCTGATGACCGGTATCGAGTCGACGCGCTGAGACAGGCCCATGTGGCGGCCGAGTTCGTCGTGCATAGGGAGCACGACCACGCCCAGACGTTCGACGCGCCGGATGCAGTTGCCGACCACGTCGCCATCCTCGAGGCCGGCCGCGTTACGGACTTCTCCTGCGAACTCCTCGATGGCCTCCTCGTCGTTGCCATCGTCATCGAAGTGAGGGATGGTCTCCGGTAGGAGTCGAAGGCGCAGAGCATGGATGGCACCAATGGCTGTTTCGGTATCGGCGATGTACCGGTCGACAGCCCTTTTCGATGCATCCGCATAGGCCCTCAGCCAGGGACGGGTCGACGTCGGCTGGGCTTGCGGTCGGGTCAGGTAGCCAGTGGTGCATCCGAGAGCGTCGGCGACGCGCGTGAGCGTCTCTTCATCGAGGCCTTGCCGCCCGTGCTCCGCCATGGAAACCGCGCCGGTCGGCATGCTGGCGGACTTGGCCAGCTCAGCCTGGCTCAGGCCGTTGGCGATACGTAGACGCTGGATGCGGTTGCCAGTCTCAGCTGCGGTGACGACCACGATGATGCCTCTCGTGAACGGGATGATGCGGACGCCGGGAGTGGTTAGCCAGCATCTGCCACCCCCGTCTCGTCCTCGTCGACGTCATCCATGGGCAGGTCCTCGTCGGTCGGTTGGAAGCCTCCGTCGCCCGTCGGCGGTCGGCCTGCCAGCATGTACTCTGGGCCGAGGACAAGCTCGCCCGGGTTGCCTTCCAGCCGATCCATCACTTGGGCCACGAAGAGGTGCTCAACCTGGTTGTTCTGATCCAATGTGTAGGCCAAGACCCAGCTCTCCTCGATGAACATGGAGTCGTCGTCAGCCACGTCAAGGATCCCGTCACTGCTGGAGAGGATCCGGAAGGCGCCTTCGTGCTCCTTCGTGGAGAGCATGCGGTAGTGCCGCGAGTATCCGCGATCGATGCTTCGGACCACGCGCACGCCGCCATCGCCAGTATCCAGTCCGAACTCAGGTACCGCTGCCAACGCCGCGGCAAGTGCGGACTGCATCATTGAGCGCGCCAGCCCCGAGCGGCCTCGCTCGCCCTCGCGGAAGCTCGGGTCTTGGTCGAGAGCGGTGCCAATGTTGTGGCCACGCTCGCTGAAGAACTCACGGATGCCGAAGGCGAGTCGCTCGAGCCGATCGAGCTCCTCCGAGGAGAGGTGTGACATGAGCCTGAGGATATTCCGATAGATGTCACAGGGCAAGCAGTCCTCCGAGGTGTGTCGCTCCTCACCCAAGGTGTCGCCCGCCACCGACGGGTTCCCGTAGCTTGAGTCCATGCCAGTTGGAGTCGAGGCCTTCGTCGATTGGGTCAGCCTTGACGAGTGGCCCAATCCGACGTGTCCCAAGTGCTTGCACGGTCATCTTGTCGGCAAGGAGGGGCTCACGAAGATCGAGAGCGGTCAGTCTGAACGGTGGCGAGGGGATGAGAACTGGGATCCCGACTGGATCTACGGGGCATTGGCCGGCGTCCTGAGGTGCAACAACAGCGAATGTGGCGAGACTGTTGCCGTCGCGGGTTCCTGGCGAGTCGGCGATGCGCGATCCCCGTACGAACAGTACGACGAGCAGCTGTTCGTGAAGTACTTCGATCCTCCGCTCCACATGATGAACGTCCCGGACGGAACGCCAGAGTCCACCAAGGGGGCGATCGAGGACGCCTCGCGGCTACTCCTCATCAACCCGAGCGCCTCAGCAAACCGCCTCCGGCAGGGAATCGAATCTCTGATGGACGCCAAGAAGGTCAAGAAGACGAGGTACTCAACGCCGAAGAACGGGAAACGCAAACGCGTGAGACTTACCCTTCACGGGCGCATTGACTCGTATCGAGCGCAAGAACCCGAGATTGCTGACCTCTTGGAGGCCGTCAAGTGGATCGGCAACGACGGTTCCCACGAGTCAGACCTCAAGGCGGACGAAGTTCTGATAGGTGCCCGAATCCTTGAGGTTGCGCTGAGGCGCCTGTTTGAAACTCATGGCGCAGCCCTCGATCGACAAGTTCGAGAGATCATCAAGCGCAAGGGTGTCCGCAAACGCTAATTGCTTGGCCGACCGTCGTATTGGTGGCCCTCGCCGAGCCGGGTCTCAAACTTCGCCGCTCATCACGTCCCAGAATTGCCGCCGGAGGGGTCGCGGCGTCTCACAACTGCCCTCTGCTGACAGGCGGGGAGCGATTCTGGGAAATACTCGCGAGTTCGGGACAGGTGGGACAGATCGGCCACTTCAGCGGCGGATTTTGGGACGAACCCTTCCCCCAGCCTCGACTCGGCGAGGCCGGCTTCAGGTTCCTGGTTGACTCCCCCCTGGACCGATCAGCGGCAGGAGCGCCTTACCTCTCCGCGGCAAAGTAGTGCGTTCCGAGCACCCGCTCAGGTGCCGGCCAAAGGAGCGAGCAGCTGGCGGTAGAGGCCGGGGCCGTGGCCCGCGAGGTCCAGGGCGTGAGCGGCCACGGCCCGCTGTTCGGTGGTTCGGGTCGCGGTGGCATGGGGGAGCATGGACACCTGCACGACGGGTCGTGACAGCTGCGCAGCCCAGTACAGGGCGGCGATCGGCAGGGGCACCCGGCCGAAGATCATCCGCAGGTTGCGCGGTGTGATGCGAGCCCCCTGCGCTTCGAGGGAGTCGAAGGCCTGTCGCATGGCCCGAACCAGCAGGACAGCGCCGCGCACTCGCTGTGATCGCGTCTCCAAGGGCTGCTCCAGGACCAGGGCGGCCATGGCGGCCACGAACACCGTGTGGGTGTCCAACCAGGCGTGCATGTCCGGCTCGGTCCGCAGGTGGGGGTCGATCGCGCCGAGCAGCTGCGACGCGAACTTGGAGCCGGCTGCCCCGTCCTCGACCACGGTGGGCTGCTGCCCCACCCGGTGGGCGGTCACCTGCCCGTCCTTCACGCCGCCGCCCACACCGGAGAAGCACCAGACCAGCCGGTCGCGGCCCAGGCGATCCTCCACGTCACTGCGCAGCTCGAGGGGGTTGGTGAACATCCAGACCCACCCAGCCGGGCTGGCTGCGATGTCGTCCAGGGCCGCAGCCAACTGGTCACCGCGAACGGCGACCAGCAGGACGTCGCAGTCTGTCACTTCCGGTGACTTCGTCACGGCCACGTCGGGCGCAAGGATCCGGCCGTCGAGGCCCACGAGCAGTCCATGGCGGCGCAGGTCGACGAGTCTCGATCCTCGTGCGGTCAGGGTGACCTCGTGACCGGCGTCGGCCAGCAGCGCCGCGTAGACCGATCCAACGACACCTGCCCCGAGCACCCTCACACGCGCCATAGTGCGAGCCTATGCGCCAGGAGGACCCAGAAGTGCCGGTGCGCCACCGGCGGCATATCCGGATGTTCGGGAGGCGGAGGTCACTCGCTCCGATGATGGCCACGTGGCGGATTCAGCCTGCCGCTGCCCCGATTGATTCGCGCGTGGAGGTGCATGTCGTGCCAGCCGTCGCTGTGGAGGACTGAGCTGTGGGCCGTTCCCTCGACTTCGTACCCACACTTCACGGCAACGCGGCACGAGGCAGCGTTCTGGACGGAGTGGTGAAGGTCGAGACGGTGGAACCCGACGGTCTCGAGCGCCCAGTTGGACAGTGCCGTCAAAGCTTGGATCGCAACCCCGTTGCCTCGCGCCTCAGGAGCGGTCCAGTACGCGACCTCGGCCCGCCCTTCTTCCAGGTCAACGGTGCGTAGACCGACCCGTCCGACCGGGGCGCCTTCTCGTCTCACCACCCAGTCGGCGCCGTGCTCGCCCTTCCATCGCAACGCTCTTGCGGTGATCCACTCGCGGGCTTCCTTCACGTCCATCGAGCGCACGTGCCAACGCTGGATAGCCGGATCGCAATACACCTCGGCCAGGAACTCGGCATCGCGGTCACACCACGGCTCGAGTTCCATGTCCCCTGCCGTCAGCCTGGGCTGGGTATGACCGGAGAAGACTCCGCTTCGCAAGACCGGCAATACGAGCGTGGGCACCCGCGAAGCATAGGCGTAAGTCCTTGGCACTCCGGACACGACGCCATGACGTCTCATCACCGGTGCACGACCGCTCGGAGCGCGGCAGGAGCGGACGACTCGTCAGACGTAATGGAAGCGGGCTTGGAGGATCACCAGGTCGTCGCCGTCGACGAGGTAGACGAGCCGATGTTCCTCGGTGATCCGGCGCGACCATGCCCCGGCCAGCATGTGTCGCAGTGGCTCGGGTTTCCCGATGCCGGCGACCGGGTCTCGCAGGGCGTCATCGATGAGTCGGTTGATCCGTTTCAGCATCTGCCGGTCAGCGGCCAGCCAATACGTGTAGTCCGCCCACCCGTTCGGTGTGAAGACCAGCCTCATCGCACCATGTCGTGCTCGTCCCGCTGCCCGGACCGTGCCTGCTGCAGGCTCTCGAGCAGGTGTCGGGCATTGGCCGGGACCCGCAACAAGTGGGCCGTCTCCTCGAGCGCGTCATAGTCCGCGCGAGACATCAGCACCGCGTCACCGCGGCGGGAGGTGATCTCGATCGGAGTGCGGTCCTCGTTGACCTGCTCGATGAGAGGAAACAAGTTCTTCCGTGCCTCGCTTGCGGTGACAGCCATGATCTCTCCTACTGGTACAGGTTCTTGTACCAGTATGACACGATCCGCCTGTGCCGACAACGTCCGACCATCGGCATGTCCGGTAAGGACCGGGCCCCGCGCAGCTGCGGAGACGTCGACGTCGAGCTGCGCAGGCTGACCTCGTGATGGCCGTCTCAGAATCCCCCGCTGAAGCAGTCTCATTATCGACCGCCCAGGCAGGCGCCTGTCTCAGAGTCGTGCGCCGCTGACAGTGTCAACGGGTCAAGTCCGGGCTGGTGGTGTACGAGGGTGATGCCTTCGAGGTTGTTCGTTAGGCGTTGATGGCG
>NZ_BAAAPO010000057.1:0-2777 GCF_039531185.1 Nostocoides veronense | reverse complement strand
GGGGTCGGAGAGCAGGTGCCAGGTGATGATGAGGATGGAGCGGCCGACCGCGACGATGGCCTTCTTCTCGCGGCGGCGGGTGAGAATGACAAGTTGTTTTGGCCCCACTGTGATGGGCTGTTTTGGCCCCACCCTCGGTGTTGACTTTGGGGGGTTGGCGCGGGTGGTCGGGCCGGTGACCGTCGCGCCGGGTGGGGGTCAGTTCTTGAGGCCTCCTTTCTTGGCTGCGCGGGTTGAGCGGAGCCGGTAGGAGCTGGTGCCCGTGCTGATGATGTGGGCGTTGAAGGTGAGCCGATCGACGACGGCGGCGGCCAGGCGGGGGTCGGTGAACGTGGTACCCCATTCGCTGAAGGGGGCGTTGGAGGCGCACGCGATGGAGGCTCGCTCTTCACGGGCGGTGATGACCTGGAAGAGCAGCTCGGCGCCGTGGGCGTCGAGGCTGACGTAGCCGACCTCGTCGAGGATGAGCAGGTCGAGAGCGGCGTAGCGGGCCAGGACCCGGGTGAGGCGTTTGTCGTCGGCGGCCTCGGCGAGCTCGTTGGCCAGGGCTGCGGTGGTGACGTAGCGGACCCGGCGGCCTTGTTCGGCGGCGACGGTGCCCAAGGCGATGAGCAGGTGGGTCTTGCCGGTGCCGGAGTCGCCGAGCAGGACCAGCGGTTCGCCGGCGTCGATCCACGCGCCGGTGGCCAGGTGCGCCAGGGTGGCCTCGGGCAGGTCGGGCAGCAGGTGGGCGTGGAAGTCCTCGAGGCGTTTGGGTCGTGGGAAGCGGGCCTCTTTGACCCGCCGGATCCGGCGCCGCTGTTCGCGGTCGTCGCACTCGGCGGTCAGGACCTCAGCGAGGTAGGCGGCATGGGTGAGCCGTTCACGGGCAGCGGCCTCGGCGATGCGGGCGTACTCCTCGCGGATGGTCGGCAGGCCCAGGGCCTTGGTCGCGGCGGTGACCGCGGCTGCGGCGGCCGGCTCGGACAGCTTGCTCACCGCCGGGCGAGCCGGCACCGGCGTCGTGGTGGTCGGTGAGGATGTCATGCCATGGCTCCTTCCAGGAGCTGGTCATACCCGTCCAGGCACGGCACTGGGCGGGCAGCGGATGCGTCGGTGACGTTGGCGGGCAAAGGAATCGGCGCGGCCGTTCGGGTCCCAGTGGTGTGCGCGCGGGCGGTGACGGCCAGGATGTCGGGGTTGTACCGCCCGGCGGCCACGGCCGCGTCCATGGCCGCGATGACCGCGGCGGCAGGCAGGGTGCGGTGCAGCAGCAGCGCCTCGATCAGGGCACGGGTACCGCCGGCGTCGCCGAGGGCACGACGGGCGGCATCCCAGTAGCCCTGGTGCGCGGGGGTGAACGTGCCCCGGGCCCTGGCCAAGGCCAGGGCGGTCGAGCCGGCCATCGCTCCGGGCTTGCGGTTCAAGACCTCCAGGTAGTGATCCAGGACCAGGTCCTCGGTGCCCTTGTGCAACGAGCGGACATGGTCCGCGATCGGGGTGCTGGCGTCGAAGACGCGGACGGCGTCGGCGCCCAGGCGCACCTGGACCCGGCGCCCGGCGTAGGCGGCCGGCACCGAGTAGTACGACTGACGCACACAGATCCGCGACTTCATATCGACCCGGCACGACAGCGGCGTGGAGGCGTCGAAGTCGCTCTCCGGCAAGGGGTTCAGCAGCGGCTGCTCCCGGACGAACGCGGCACCCACCCGCTCGGCCCGCCCAGCGATCCGACGCTGGTCGTCGCGGACGTCGGCGGCGGCCATCGCCTCGTTCAAGGCGGCCATCGATCCCACGTGCGGCACCGGCGTCAGCTGCGCGCGACGGAACCGGCCAATCTCGCCCTCGACGCCGCCCTTCTCGTGCGCACCCTCCTTCCCGGGGCGGCAGTAGAACGACTCGAACCCGTAATGTGACCGCAGCGCAACGAATTTCGGGTTCTCGAACCGTTCCCGACCCAGCAGCACCCTCAGCACCGCCGGCTTGAGGTTGTCGTAGCGGATCATCCCGGTCGGGACCCCGCCCAAGGCCGCGAACGCCTTGACGTGCCCGTCCAGGAACGACTCCTGAGCCTGGTTGGCGTAGGCGATGTGGACAGCCTTACCCGAATGCGACAGGCGCATCACGAACATCCACAACCGCAGCATCACCCCGCCCACCGAGACGTGGAACTGACCGAAGTCGACCTCGGCCTCCGCCGCAGCCGGATGCGTTTGCGGGACCATCACCTCCCGCCGGGCCAACCCGACCTCGGTCTTGATCCGGGCCACGTGCGGGCGCACCGTGGACTCCGACAGCGACGCACCATGCTCCTCGACCAGCCGATGCCACACCCGTCGAGCGGTGTGCCGCTGCTTCTTCGGCGCGTCCAGGTCCGCGACCAGCCAGGCCCGCACGATCTCCTCGTACGGTCCAAAGGCCTGCGCCTCACGCACCACCGGCTTACGCGGCGGCGGGACCGCGTCCGCGATCGCCGCACGCACCGTGCGCCGATGCACTCCATGATCCCGGGCGATCTTCCTGATCGGGACACCCTCACGAGCGTCCCGTCGGATACGTTCAAACAGCTCCACTCTCGATCTCTCCTTCACCCTCCAGGCCTCCAGCTCGTCTTTGGTCGGACAAGCCGGAACCTAGAGGAAGGCGGGTCGAGGGTGGGGCCAAATCAAGCCATCACAACGGCCCTAACCGGGGCCAAATGAGACTGTCACACTCAGGCGGGCGATGCGGCGGTAGCGTTCCCCAAGGAAAGTGTCGGTCTTGCCGGCCACCACAGCGGCCTCTCCGAGGACCCGTGC